>JAJRXH010000050.1 GCA_024276395.1 archaeon | reverse complement strand
TGACTGTAACACATCTTGGGAGTCAATCGTCAGTGTCGTGAAGTCTAATGGGATGAAAAGAACGAAAGGGAAGAGCGCTATTTGAGTTTTTAAATATTCAAGGAACACTTGACAGTTATCACAATCTTTCTTGATGTACAAAACAGCGGGAATGATGTTGTTCAACCAATTCACCAAGTTACCTCGATTGATGCCGTATCCTAACGTTTACCAGCGATCCTTTCCATTGACCGACCAACCACGAACCCCAGCATCTTTGCATTTGATCTTTTTATTGGATGTCTCATCAAAACAGACGGACAATGAATCGATTGTTTGCTTGTCTCCAGTTCTCATCCATCAACTACCACGAAACTATCAACGCGTGGGTGATGGTATTTTTTTCGTCTTTTCCCGCAAAACTACGATACTAAAACCAGCAGCTACATCCGGCGTGATGATGAGTTCACTATTGTGCATTTCAATAAAAATGGATTCTAAAGGTCCTTGATTTAATGAATCCTGCATGAGATTTATTTTCTTTATTAATGAAGACACGTGAGCCGCAATGGCTTCTGACTCTCGAGGAGGTAAAGTTGTTCTCAAGGGCAGACCTTCAAAATCGCAGATGAGAATGCCCTTCACATCTTCTCTCGCCTTCATTCGCTTGACTGTTGAATCTAACACTTGACCTATAACATATCCACCTTCATCATCCATGGAATGTCTCACCTTCATCCGCGTGTTGCTCATCCTCATCTTCTTTTCTTTTTTGTTCGTGCACGCACGCATACATGCGTGCGTGGCTTGCTTGCTTGTTCTTACATCATCGTCCTTTTTCTAGTTGGGCAATTATGATGATGCCATTCTCCACATCTGGAATGATTTCCAAGTTCGTGTTTTTCATTTCTAATCGAATGCTATGGGGAACATCATTAGCTATTTCACGAGACACGTGATATATCTTCCCCACCAAGCTAGCGATTTGTGCTGAAAGTTCTTCAGCTACTTGTACTGGAAGATTGCTTTGCAATGGCAAGCCTTGTTCATCACAAATGACCGCGCCTGTCACGCCTTTATAGCGACCCACGTTTGCAATGATACGTTCCAAGGCTTGCTGTGATAACCCTCGAGTTCCTTCATTTTGGCCCATTTTACCGTCACAACTTCTTCAGCAATTGTCATTCAAGTAGATGATGCTATAACTTCATTAAAAACATTTCTAATAACAACGGAAAGGGGATCAAGATGAATATTTACGTATTTTTTTCCTTATTTTCTCGATCGTTTTCTCATATGTCTTGATGTCAATCTCATCTTCCGAGTCAGCCAGCAGCACGATGACGTAACCCTCGATGTTCTCAGCTTGCACGAAAAGTCCCTCTTGAAAGGTAAAAGTTATCGTGTTCAAGGTCAGCACGTCCTTCCGATCCCGAATGGAATGCAAGCGCGTGCGAAATGGATGTCGAATCATCACTGAGAGACGCGTGAGAAATTGATGATAACGGGGATTTTGCACGGCCTGGAAGATCTGAAAGTAAAAGGGTGGTTCCAAGAGAATGACGTTTTTAAGTTGTTGCAGCAAGGGAAGGATTTCATTCAACAAGTTCACATTAATACGATGAAAGGCATTATAAATTTCCCGCACCTTTGCATCAAAATTCATGAATTCTTCCCGATCAAAAATGCCAAGATTACTCTTTATTTTTTCGCCATAATCTTGTTCAAAAGCTTCCATGACCCTCTCAGCAAATTTTTTCTCTTGTTCATCTTCTTCTCCCTCTTCTAGAAAGAAAAAACCGTAAGTATGTTGTCCTTCCGTGACTAGAATGCGATGATCTGCCTGCGTGATGGTTTGCACTCTTCCTCCCTTGATTTCAGATCCAAAGGTACCAATGATTGCCGTGAGAACACCAGATACCAGATCGGCATCAACAATCTCTGTAAATTCCGTGGAAAAGGCAAACTTATACAAGAGCACGCCAACTTTTGATAGAATCATGAAGCCTAACATCTAAATCCCCGCTATATTTTAAGTCATGAAAGATTTTCCGTCCAAAGTTTATTAACCTTTTTGGTGAGATTGCCCATTCATTCTACCACCGAAAAGAACACGCGCAAGTCCGTGAATTTTCTTGTTAATTCTTTCTCTTTCGGTGATTCTTCGGATAAGGATGAGGAACTCTCTGATCTCTCTTTTTGACTCGCACTTATTTTCTCCGTAAATGCAAGAAGTGGCACGATGGCGCTTTCCCTTGACGATTCTCCCTCTGATTCAGAGGACCCACTGCATGAGGCCTTTAATTTCTTCTTGGCACTAGATGTTGGATTGAGCTTACCAGAACGTGAAGCTGATGTTACCTCATGAATTTCTGCAGCATCTCCTTGTTGGAAGGTAGACGACGAGGACTTCGTCGTTGGCATCACATCTAATTGGACAGATTCATTCTCAGAAGACTTCTTCCTTGAAAGAGACCCTGATGCTCCAAAAAAAGCAGTCAACCCAGTGGAACGAGTATTTTTGTGCATCATTCCACCTTCATGAACACTAGCCCTGGTTCCATCCCCAACTGACATGGAACGTCTCATATCAGTGTTGGAGTTCCCTTGGCCCTCATTCGCAGAAAGGAGGTGTTTTTCGTTCTCGCTGCTTCCTGGAGAGCTGATATCGGTGGAACGATTCACTAATTTTGATGATTTGAGCGATGCTGTTTCTGGAGAACGAAGCCCAGCATCTTGACGCGTCGATGAAGAGACAATTCGACGATTAGATGTGGATGAGGGCAAGACGCTTGTTTCTGCCACGGTATTCGACTTATTTTTCCGCTGTTCACCAAAGGAACGACTAATGATCTGCTTGGTTTCTTTAGACACGGATTGTTTTCTTAATTGAACCACCGAACGAGGTAATAATTTCTGATAGAAAGAAGCATTAGGAAGTTCCTTGGGAAGCATGATGGAAACTTTCTGCGATATCATTAACCGGATGACCATTCGATCAAAAAGTCTTCCCGGGTCGAACAAATTACTCACGTATTCCTTCATGTCCAAAATGTTCCGTAGCAATGATTTCTTGTCACGAACGTTCCCCATCATGTAGGCTAGCGTTGAAATGCCTTTCCGTGAAAGGACGCGTCGAATGGTATCAATGTCAAACTCAAATAACTGAACTGGAATGGCGGCATCCGATTTTTTCCCACTTCCTGACTTGATTTGCAACATGTCAATTCTCATGCCTGGCTCAATGGCATAACCTAATTCTTTAAGGATGTAAGCACAAGCCACGTGCGGTTGCAATGACTTATATTCATCAGGAGGCTTGTTGATGGCTTTCGGCTTGACATAATATTCAATATCAAGTTCACCAGAGACCATTCGCCTGTAAAATTCTAAGGACCGAGCGACCACGTTCTTATAAACTTCTTCTAGCGAGTCCGTTTCTTCCCATAATTCAAGGTATCCATAAATGAGTTGCTCTTGAAAGGCCTTGATTAACTGAGAAAAATCTTGACGTTTTGTTTCTAATCCAGTAAGTTCTTCTTCCTTC
>JAJRXH010000759.1 GCA_024276395.1 archaeon | reverse complement strand
CTTTTTTATCTTCTGTGTTGTCGATCACGTCATCACGTCGGTGATGCATGGCTTTCAAGCATCGGCATCGCGTCATCCGTGATGCTGCTGTCGTTTCGTGCGTTGCGAGGATAAAACACGAGTCCTCGTAGGATTACCCCTGGTCACGGGCGTTTTCTCTCTTTTTACTCTTCTCGGTCTCGTCACTTACGTCATCTTGCACGTAATTCGCGGATTTATTTTAGGTATCATTACCGAGTTATTGCCGAGACCGAGATCACTCTCGCGCTGCGCGGATAAGACACGAACTCTCGTGGTTGCCTCTGGTTATGGGATTTTCTTCTCACGAACGAGTTCGTCAGGTAATGAGAAGTTGTAATCTTTTGTTATGTTCCTTCTTGTAGATGATTGGTTTTCTTTAGTCTTTGGACTGATTCTCATATTTCTTCGCCATACATGCGCTCAAATTTTTGGAGAATTTCCTTGAATCCCATCATTAGTAGCAAGAAAGCCATGAATACTAACAAGCCTCTTATTAGCCTCCAAATCTGATAACTTGGAAGGATGATGAGAGGGTTCGTCTCATTAAACCAAATCAAGTTACCATCAATGAAATTCATTATGGCTTCTACTGTGAAGGCAATGAAGGAATAAATGATCCTATTTCCGTTGACATCTCTAAGGACAGGGTATCTTGTTCTTAGCTGAATAAGAAATATTAGACCAATGAAAAATGTGATGACGACAATTAATTCGCTCGTAAAGTCGAATAAATAACTAGGATCGGAAAAATCTGGTGTGATGATTTTTTCGATAATGTTGCCGCTCATTGTAATGATCACGTGGTCATTTTTGATTTTCTTTTTTTTAGTTTTTAGTATTTGTAGTGAAAGCATTTCAGTGAAAGTGAAAATCTGGATAATATTTTTGTTGACCGTGATTGATTGAATCATGTTGAATTCGGGTCGCCACTCCAAAGATTCATCAGTTGTCTTGTCACAATATATAGTCCAATGGTCAAGAAGAGTGATCCAAAGACCGCAAGGAGAGCTTCACTGTTGTCAAGGATGATGTAATAGGATTTGGGGAGAGTTTCATTGTCATATAGAATCGTGTCAATGGCATCTATGATGAAATGCAAGAAAAGGAGTATTAGGCCACTTAACATTAGCAAGTATCCTTTTGATGCGTAATGAGGGTATTTTTTCATTAATTGATATGATAGGACGAGAGAAAGAAGGCACACGAACGCTTCAAGTAATTCCACGAGTAGAGTTACCGCACTATATCCATTTGTAAGTAGGGAAGTCATGAATTAGCCTCACTACGCATGATTGAGGTCTTCCATTAAAATTTAATCACCTTACGACTTAAAAGTGTATCGTGGAAAATCGACTGTGGGAATGAAGCCGATGCAATTTGGATGCACTGAAAGATGTGCTTTGTTATTGATGCTTTTCTAGGAGAAATATGCATTTAGAGTCACCTTTTGCCTTGCACTGCTTTTCAACAACGATGCTTGTTGGGTCATTAATGATACCTTCAATCATTCCAGCAAGAAAAGAGCAAATGGTTGATGATGACCTCATTCCGCGACAAAATGGGCAAAGTTCAATGATGAAACTATTTTTCCGGCGATTCAGGTTACAAATCATCAAAGGATCGAGGATTTTTTTAGTTTCCACGGGTGAAAGGATGTTCTTTCGTGGATGTAGCATTTTTTTTAATTCATCTCCTACAATGAGGCCACATTGATACAAAGTATGAGGATGTTGAAAAGAATGATCCCTGAGAAGACGACGATAATGATAGATTGTTCTTCGTGGATATTCGGTAATCATGTGGTCGATGATGTCTATGAGTTCGTTAAATCGACAACTGAGGATAAATGGGTCTAATGATTTGAGATTCTGTTTCCAGTTTTCGGGTAGGGATGATTGAAGAAGGTTGATGAAAAATTGGTTCACTATTTCCTGAAGTATTTTTCTAGCGTGTTCTGGAAGAGAAATGATGTTTTCTCGTTGTAATATGGCGATGTGTTCGGGTGGAAGTAGTAACAGAATTAAGTTAGCTACCGAGGTGAGGATGTCTTCATAGATGTGGAAAGCATGAGATGTTTTCATGATGAATAATAGTCCAGCCTTTTCTTTGAAATAATAATTTGAATTAGCTAGGAAAATTGATTTGATTTTTCCTTCACCGAGTTCTTTCGTGAATATTGAAAGAACAGAAAGAAAACTTCCTAGGAGATGTTGATTTCCCCGTCTTTTTCCTAATTGATACGTGAAAAAGGGAATGCTGGATGCATTTACTACCCAAAATTCTAGGAAGCTTAAGGTTATCACCTATTGTTGGGGGGTTAGTCTTCTTCTGGTTTCAAATTATTCTTCTATTGTAGGTGTTTTTAAGAGTATCGCGTTTGAAAGATGCTTTGTTTTTTATTAAATGGGCTGGAATCGGATAAGATGATAGTATTTTCCATTGATACGAGAATGAAGATGGCTATCACGGGCCGAATGACACCACAATCTAACAACTTTTTGAAGCATTTAAGGTGGTTGATTCTTGGAGAGGCAAATGATAGTGATGGGCTTTAATGAACCCGCACGAGAATTGGCAAAAAGGCTTCAATCACCGTATCTTCCAATTCAAGTAAGAATCTTTCCAGATGGAGAAATTAACCCTCGCTTGATGTTTGATGCTCCTTCATTTTCATTAGCACCCAATGAGCTGCGAGATTCAGATGTGATACTGGCAGCTTGGTGGGATCCAAAGACTTTGTCGATAAATAGCTATCTCATGTCAATTTTATATGTTTTGAAACACGTGAATCAGAAATTCTCTCCTAACAAGTCGATTCTTGTGCTTCCTTATCACGTGTACGCTAGACAAGATAAGGAATTTAGGTCTGGTGAGATTGTTTCAAGTTATATCTTGTCTTCACTCTTGGAAGATTGTGGAATGACGCATTTTGTGACTGTAACTTCTCATTTAGCTAGAGAACAGCCCATATATAGACTATTCACTCATGTAGATGCAAGGGAGATCTCTGGAATAGCAGTGCTTGCAAAAGAACTTGATAAACGGATTCAAACAGGAGAAGTTGATCTGGAGGTAGCGGATCTATTGGTAATTGCTCCTGATCATAATGCACTCTCATGGGCTCAAGAATTTGCTTCAATAGTGGGCACTAGGGATGTTTCCTATCTAATGAAAAAGAGAGATAGGGATACTGGAGAGATCAAGCAATCTTTACCAGAAGAAGCACCTTCAGTAGAAGGCAAGGTCGTTTTATTGATTGATGACATTGTATCAACTGGTTCCACGATGTATAGAGCTGCTCAGATATTTCTGGAGCAGGGTGCCCGGTGCATTGGGTTTAGTTATGTACATGCCGTGCATTCGACGCCAGATAGTGTTAATCGGCTTAAAAGTCTAGATCCAATGGTATTGATGTGCACGAATAGCATTCTCATTGGTTCCGAGTATGAGATGGACAAAATTTCTTTGATTCCATCATTAACGGATTTCTTGCTAGGTTTGTTGGAATGAACACCTTTGTTGAAGATAAATGATTGCTGGATGCTTTAGCGCATCCATTTTCCTTCTTTTATCCAAGCATCAATGGTGTCTTTGAGTAGTTCGTAATGTTGTGGTGAACTGATGGTAAAACTTTTGGTCGTGCGCCAATAATCTCCAGTTTTTTTCCACCGTTGGATGATGATCTTTCTTTTGGAAGGATCATCGTTGTCCTTTGGCTGGACTAATAAGATGGCAGTCCACCATTGACCTCGTTTTGTGATTGTTTTCCCTTCAATCAAGTCATTATAGTTGTCATTATATGGAAATTCTTCGTCATTGGTCATATTTTTCTCTCCCATTGTAACCATTCATCATGCAATGTTCGATGCTTGTGATTAGAATTATATTTGTATCTCATTCTTGATGAAAAAAATTCTTAATTGTTGATTTACCTTGTTCATTCGGTCTTTTGACAGATTGATTTGTTTTTTTATTGTTTTCATTGTTCCAGAGATCTTGATGGGCCACATGACACAAGGCATTCCTTGTAATTGGTTTGTCATCGTGAGTGTCATTAACACTTCAGATATTGATTCTAGAGATGTCCGTAGAGTGAACAATTGGAGATTAGAGTCATGTTGCATCACATACATTCCGCTTTGGGCGGCTTTGAGGTCACCATGAAGCGCAGTATGAGTCTTGGAGATGCTTTTCCAGAGCATTTTCTCGTTGATTTCATTTCTTTTTGAAAGGGAAGATTCCTCCTCGTGTTGGGGGATTACGAAATAATGGATCAAAATGTATCGTTGTCGTTCTTTTCCCTTTGCCGTCACTGACATTGCTCACTCTTCCTCCTCTTCCAGTTGTTCAGATTTCTGTAATTGATTGATGAATTCTTCAATAGTTAGTGCTTGTAATCCCGGAAGTATGTAATTAGGGTTGAGTTTTTCCAAATTTCTCTTGATTATGGATGTGGGATTGTGATGAATGATAAGTTCAGTTTCATCATCGTTAAATCCGAGTATTTTGAGAAAAGATCTTAACTGCACGGCATTTCTCATTTCTAGGGGATTTTTTGCATGAGAAGTTAAGATAATCCGTGAATCTTTTTTCCGGATCCGGCGAAAAGCTTCAAGATATTTCCGAAATGTCGAAATTCTTTGGCTAGGAAGGATGTTAATGAAATGATTCATTGAAATTTCCACGTATTTCTCGTGTTCCTTAATGAGTCGAACCGCTGAGACATCTAATAAGGACTTGATGTGTTGAGGTGGAAATGATAAAAGGTCAATTCGACGATCATTGATGGCCCACTTGGTCATCGAAGGTGTTAGGCATTCAAGGGTGATTATTTCTGTCGAAGAACGGATCTTACTCAGAATGCTCTTCACGGACGTTTGTGTTAGGGATTGGGTTTTGATGACCACGTTTCGAAATACGGATTTATTGCCTGAGTATTCTTCTTTCCACCTGGCGATCTTTTTTAGTTCTGCCTTAAGCTTGGAGATCTCTGACGCTGATTTGATTTCATGAATGATTGCAATTCCAGTCATATTCAAGTGAGTAAGAAGAACATCAAGCATTTTTCTTGATCCTTGAATGATCCATCGATGAACTCCTAAATCATAAAATTCTTTTTTTGATTTACGGTGGCCCATCACGAAATTAGCTCCTAAGCGAGTTATTGGTGAATTGTTTTAGGAATACCTTCACCATTGCAGGACGATCTTTTTTTGCTTCATACATCTGAAATTTAATTCTAAATCTGACAGAATCTCCATGTTCAGTGAGCTTGAACTTGGGAGGCTCTCGTAAGATGTCGTGCTTGCTTAATCTGAAATACAGTGAGTTTTCTTCTGGGTAGAATTGTTCAGCAAATTTTTCTTCGACATCAAAATTATCTTCGTGTATTTTAGGTAATACGTGAGTAAGTATGTTCCTTGTAAGTCTAGGTGGGAGTTTTAATCGCCACATTTGGATGGGGTTTCCATGATGACCTTTTAACGAATTTTTTTCAATCTTTTTGCGGATTTTTTGCCATTCATCATCGTTAACTGGAATGATTCTCCTCAAGATCTCTTCAATCTTTTGGGGTGATTCCGAGGCATGAATCATCAACTGTAAGTCGCAATGAAGGATTTTGATGGATGATGTCTTGGACATGGTAGTTACCTCCCACGGACGATGATGTTTGTCCATTAATTAAGCTGTCATGAAGGAGAAGCCGATTAGAGATGGCAAAAACCAAGTGAAATTTCGTCTTTCAATTCATCTTGTTCTCATTTAATTCCGATGTTAACTTTTTTCACGTGGTCAAGGGTGGTTTTTATCTTTTCATGAAGAATGACGTCGAAAATTTCTATAATCGAGAGTGGTGTGTTTTAGTAATTCTTTTCATCGGGATGATTGTTCCTTATATACTGATAATAAGAAAAAATTCTTTTTACCTCATTCTTTGTAGACAAGGTCTCATATCATTTCTTTATGGCATCCTTCCACATTTCTAAATTTTCTCGTCATTGAAAGATTTTTGACCAGAAGGTTTCCATCAAATTGTTGTTATGTGTATTATGTAATTCTTGTGAAGGATACTTGGCTGATGACAAAATCTGCTTGGATGTTTGAGCCATTATTTTTCCTTTTTGTATCCATCTTGATGTTTTTTCATCTCTTGCAGTCTTGTTGTTTTCCATCTTATACAAGCTTTTAAATTTTGTTGAAGCACTGTTTAATGGAAGAAGGGCGCGTGGTCTAGCCTGGTATGCCGCCTGGTTTGGGACCAGGTGGCCGGGGGTGCAAATCCCTCCGCGCACACCACTCATTACGTGCAAAGGATAGTTCTTCTCCTAGAACCGAATGTACTTGTCTCTTTATTTTTGTGATGT
>JAJRXH010000758.1 GCA_024276395.1 archaeon | reverse complement strand
GAGAGGTCCTCACGAAGCGATTAACGTGATGACACGACCTTGAACCCACGCGTGACAGAAACATCGGGATGATCAGAAAAACTGAAGATAAAAAAGAGAGAAACAGCATAGTCTAACAAAAAACGAAGAAATTTTTGTAGTCGGTACTTCATCAAATATAGATAAATTATGAAACACAGAATGACTATATAGTGGTGCTCTGAAAAAGATGATAACATAGAAAAATCAACAAATCCTTTTCAAATTAGACTTGAAGCCATCGTGATAAATCTCTGCTGATGAGTTCAGATAGAGCAATGATTTCCTCGTAATAAAGTTCTTTCAAACGTTCACGATCCTTCCGAGTAATGAGCGTATCAAATCTAATGGTATTCGCCTTGATAAATGGGTGTCTCGTCGATAATTGAAGAGAACGCTCCAAAAACACAGGTGCAATTGTTGCCCTCATACTTTTAATGAGTTTACGGAGCAGCCAGTCCTTAGAGAAGAGATATTTGATGATTCTAATGGTTTGATGGTAAGGGATAATTTTCTTCCCTAGATTATGCCGCCTTGAGACATCAAACTTAAAAGAAGGTGAAACATCGAGAAAACGGCACACATCTGCTAACATTTTCCGTGGATGATGAATCAAGTCTTCAAAAAGGTAAATCTTGACTTGTTCCTCCGGAAAAATGCGCAAATAACGGTTAATCTGTTCAACATAATAGCCATATTCAAGACAGCCAAAACGAAGATTTTGTATCTCGATATCTAGGGTTTCGGGACTTATCTGTTTCATTTCGGTCTCAATGACTTTCTGGAAAGGAATGATCTTTCCACTGACCCAGCGGCGATTCATCCCATCTTTGTAGTGAGAAATAGCACGATCAATGGGATTCCGCAAGATGATAATGATTTTGGCATCTGGAACCATTTTTCTGATGAGACGAGGTGCCATTTCTGAAGCAAGATATGTAGCGGAGGCCTCTCCAATTGCCTTTTCTGTTTTTACACCATCAAAAAGACGTAGATACGTATTTTTGTCTTGTATCCAAGTCCCAAAAAAAAGTTCATGATAATAAAACTCGTAAGACGGATGTAATTTCACGAGAAGTCCCCGAATTGGATTACGGGTAATCACATCAACCACGAATGATGGGGTGGGTTTTGTTTGAAAATGTTGAATTACCTTTCCCTTCCTCAATGATCTCTTGTTGTCTGAAAACATACCACTATGTAAATCTGGTGCAAAGAAACGAGGTTCTTTCAATGAACTCATATATATTTCTGGATGTTGTTTCAAATAATGATAAAGAGAGGTGGTACCGCACTTAGGAGCACCCACTATGAAAAAATTTGGCCAAGGCATATTATCAACTCCTTTTCATTCCTTCTTCTCTGAAACCCAACATTTGAAGGTTGTTTCATTCTCTAGAAAAAATTCGAGTCTCAACTTCTTGGATTTTAACAATTAACTCTAAGCACGGCCTTTATCAAAAAATCCAACTCTATATAGAAAGTAATAAAATTGCAGAAAGGAAGTCAAGATCACTATAATGGTGTATTAATCAATAGGTCTATTTTGTATGCTTTTCTTTTCTTTCCCTATTTTCACTTTTTCTTTATCCTTCAAGAAATTGATAAATGAGGGAGGATCATGATGAAACCTCCAAGAGAGAAGATATAATGTTCTCCCTAATCTGACATCATCAAAATTTGACTCTTCACCTTCATCAAATATTAACATTGGATTACCTTCTTCATCAAAAGCCATCCTCCCAAGAGGTGGTAAAGATTCTCTTCCCATTCCTTCTCTTTTCATTTCAATCAGATGTGGAAAGGGGTATCCTCTTTCAATCATATCAGAAAAATAGGAGTTTCCTCGACCCTCAGACCTATCTTGGCTGGCTATTTCAACTTCAAGTAATTCCGAAATTCTTGCTGATGCATTATATCGTGGGAAGTAATCATTTAATTTTCTTTTATGAACTGAATTACCCTCTAAAATATCATTAAATTTTTGAATGATGAACTCTTTCCGAGCTCCAACTAAATGATTATATCCTGCCCATATTGTTTCTGGCCATTCAGTATTCATCCGAAAGGTCAGAGTCGGTTTTTGCAACATTGCAGCCTCAACCTGTAGCCCTCCACTATCAGTTAAGATGAACTCTGCCGAACTGGCAGCACTAAGGAAAGTTAGATATCCAAGGGGAGGCAACTGAATGATATTTTCTGTCTGAAGGAGTTTTTCTAAGCCATATTCTTTAACTCTTTTTTTAGTTCTAGGGTGAATGGGAAACAAAAGAGGTTGTTCCAATTCTTTTAGACTTCCTAGGATGTTTTTTAATCTTACGGGATTATCCGTATTTTCTTGTCGATGAAGAGTGATTATTCCATAAGCATCTGGTAATGGTATG
>JAJRXH010000757.1 GCA_024276395.1 archaeon | reverse complement strand
TGACACCATCCGATCCACGGCTTAAAATCCTCCGAATGACATCAAATCGTTCAAGTCCAGGAGTTCCAAATAAGAACACATCGATGCCAAAAATGGTAACTTTTCCATGGTCCATTGCCACGGTCGTCCCAAACTTATCAATTGACATCGCGTTTTTCGACAAATAACGGATGAACGTTGATTTCCCAGAGTTATAAGGTCCTAACACCGTTACTTTCAATGAATACCAGCCTCGTAAATATTCTCACGTTAACATAGGGAAATCCATCTTAAAAACATTGACGGCATTACACCATGGATGTGAGGTCAAATCAAAAAGGCACTGAATTCATCGTAGAAGGCCTAATCATAGGAAACACGTAATCACTAACCATTTCTTTTCAAAAAAATCAGTAAATCACCATATTTTCAAGAACACGCAACCTTAAAGATCTTCCTCACTCAACTTGTCACAGCAGAAAGCATTTCAAAGCTAACCTCCAACTCAGTTCTTGGAGTGATCGGAATAATGAAAGTTTATGTGGAAAACCATGGCTGTTCCTCTAACTTGGCCATCGCAGAAAGAATAGCTGGGACATTATCTTTACAAAATCACCAACTTGTATCATCTACAGCAGAGGCTGATGTAATCGTCTTGAACACTTGCGTGGTCAAGCAAAACACCGAACATCACATGAAATCACTAATCAAGACTTATAGTAATACCCACAAACTCATAGTCACGGGATGTTTAACTAAAATCCAAAGCGAATGGATTCTAAAAAACGTATCAAACAAAAAAAGCGTTGCCATCCTCAGTCCAGATGCTGCAGAAAGCATCACGAATGTCCTTAATCAATTAGAACAAACGAAATCTCAGGTAGTAAAATTAGACAGCCTCGAGAAATTTGAGAACATTCCTCTCACTAAAAAAAGAGTTAACCCTGCCATAGGCATCATTGAAATCTCTAGAGGATGCCTTTCTCATTGCACGTACTGTGTTGTCAAATTCATCCGTGGAAGAATCAAATCACGACCAATAGAAGAAATTATCATGGAAATAAAGCACGAGGTAGAAACTGAAAGAATAAAGGAAATCTGGTTAACTGCTACCGATGTTGGCGCCTATGGGAAAGATTTACGTCCAAGAAAAAGCATTGCTGATCTGTTGGAGAACATCCTAGAAAATGTCGAAGGACAATACCGAATCAGAATTGGAATGTTAACCTTTTGGTCAATTAGAAAGTGCTACGATAAATTACTATCCCTAATGCAAGATGATCGCGTGTACAAATTTTTGCACTTGCCAATCCAGTCTGGCAGTAATCGCATCTTAAAAGCAATGAAAAGAGTAGGCACGGCCGAAGAATGGCTGCAACTCGTGTTCAAGGCGCGAAAAAAAATTCCTGAAATGACCATTGCTACTGACATCATTGCAGGATTCCCAGGAGAAATTGAAGAGGATCACTTACGTACACTCGACCTACTCCGAGCAGCAAGACCTGAAATCATTAATTTATCAAAATACTCTGACAGACCTGGGACCGAAGCTTCCAAATCCTACAATAAAGTTCCAACTCATGTCATAGCAAGAAGAAGCCGACAGATACATGAGATCCGAAGAATCATTGCCCTTGAATCTTATAAAAAATATGTCGGAAAAAGCGTTGAAGTTTTGATCAATAAGCTTGGAAAAAAAGAGAATCAAGTCATTGGACGTACCAATTCTTACATTCCAGTACTCCTTGATGAATCAGTCCCTCTAGGTAACTTCATTAAGGTAAAGATAACCGGGGTCACACCAACCCACCTAACTGGAACAATTGATGATGTCTTTTAAAATAACCACATCTCACTGCGCAGCACCCTAGCGTTGGTAATATTGCAAGAACGAAAGAAGAACACAAAGGAATAAGTAAATTCTAAAATGTTCCATGGAGACCTAGAGGCTTCACGCTTAAATAATATTTATTAAATCGGATTAAAATAACAAGAGAGGAATGCTAGGGTGGTGGGCCGGGCAGGACTTGAACCTGCGACCTTCGCCGTGTGAGGGCGACGTCATAGCCAACTAGACTACCGGCCCCTCCTCCAATTACGTCTTCATTCTTTACTAAATTTAAGTTTTCTGTTGTGAGAGAAGAAACACGTAAAATTCTCATCCACCACCTATCGGTGGAAGGATGACGATTTCATCACCATCATTCACAAGATACTTCAAAAGATCACGAGTGTTACCATTTGTATCGAGACTTTCACCATTGATGATCACGTGAAGAAATTCATTCAAACGATTTTTTGAATTTAGCAAGTATGATTTTAATTTAGGATATTTCTGGACCAATCGATCGATGACATCTCCTAGTTGACAAGGGAATGAAACATCATCAACATGAATGACACTTTCACCAGCTAATTCACGTAAATAGGAAAAAATTCTCACAGAAACCCCCATGGCCATCAACACCACTTGAATTCACGAGAGAACAAAGAAAGGAACAATTCCATTTTAACATCGGCGGTTACTCTTTCACATGTTACTCT
>JAJRXH010000756.1 GCA_024276395.1 archaeon | reverse complement strand
TCACTCTATCCACTACTAGAAATGGATCGTGGGATGTACAATTTTTCATTACTTTCTTGCCCAAGTTTGGATATGAAAAAGGTTGGTATAACTTCACGATTTGGCTAGGGAAATATGGCTTAGAAAACAAGAGTTTGGAGATTTTAGTCTACGTGAAAGGATTTGACATCCAATTCATCGTCGATTACCCACAACAACTCACTCCAGGTGAGTTATACGTCATCACGGTAACCGCATTATACGTGAATGAGAGCGCAGCTCCAGCAACAAATCAACCAACACTTAATCTTCTCGTGGTCTCCTCTCTTAAGGAATCGATCGTGCAACAACAACAACAACAACAGCATCAGCCATCTACATCAGATATTAGTTTTCCGGCATCTCAACTGGAAATTTTCTTTGAGGTGAACGTGACTCTAACAAATGGTACCACGATCGTGCTATCTACCACCACGGAAACAAACAATGAAGGGATAGCGATTTATCAGCTATCGCGTGATCTAACTAGAAACATTCAAGCCATCAATGGCATTCGAGTTGGAACATCCGGTGATCTCTTCAGTGAATCCTTAAGCATGGATATTCCCACAAAAGGACGAATTACCATCTTAACTTTAACCACTTCTCCATCCTTGAATCCCATTGCAATGTTAGTGGGAATGATCATCTTTGGATTTATTGTTCTCTTTGGATTCTTAGGATATCGGACTCGTCAACGACGAAAACAAAGGAAAATCAGAACAATCAAGAGCAAGGAGGAACAACTGGAATTTCTAAGAAACATTTACAAGATTCTCATCATTAATGACGCAGGCCTCCCAGTATATAGCCTAACACCAGTACATCTTGGCGACGATGAGGCTACCACTACTCTTCTCAGTGGCATTAGCATGAGCATTCATACCACGCTGATGTCCTTCCAAGCAGACTTCTTACGCCGAATCCAAGCGCGTGAAGAGGATTATTCACCTGATGAGGAACAAGGAGAAGAAGTAAAAGTTAGCTTCATTGAACAAGAAGACTTCAAGATCATAATAGCCGCATCACGACATTATAGAGTATTCATTTTCATGAAAACAAGACCTCCATCATTCCTAGAACAGTTGTTATTGAACTTAGTATCGGAGATTGAGCGAAACATCACGGTAGGACACCTTGGGGTAGTTGACAAAGAAGCTCTCAAGCCCCAGATCGAAAACATTCTAAGACGTTATTTCCCAGTTGACTTGTTGTCCACATTTACCATCAACATCCAACAACTTAGAAATATCGAGAAGAAATTGAAGAAAGGAGAACATTTACCCATTAGTGAACAAGCCATCGTCGCCCTCAAGAGCCTCGTCGTCGCCGTGAGCAGAGCACCAGAGAGCAGTCACGTGTCTGGTAGTGGCGCCGAGGCTAAGTTATTTGAACGACTCGTCTCTAGCGGCGTGATCAAGGAAGGAATCAAGCTCCATTATGTAGCATCGCTGGAAATAATGAAAAAGCAACTAAAAATCCCGCTAGAGGTAATACATGAGGCCCTATGGATGGGCGCATTACCAGAAGTCGGCATTATCACGAGACATCCAGAGGAACTCCTAAAAGACCTAGAGCAAGAATTTGACCAGTTCATTAATTCCATAGATGAAACAGAGCTCGGAGATGAAAACAACCAGTAATCATAGGAGTTGGACAACTAATTAATGGTTAGTGTAGCAAGGATTAACTTAAAAAACAATGGGTAGCATTTAAACATCAGAAGAAGACAAGATAAAGCTGTTGGTGGCTCGATGAGATTCGGTGTAAGTTCCATTGTGTTTTTAGAACATCTTCACGTTCTGGAAAAGCTCCTTCGAACGACCTCCCTATTAGATCATGTTGAAATGTACTTTTCCGAGCGTTTTTCTTTTTTTCATGAAAAACTTAATGAATTCCGCCATTTACATTATGAGCATGGCCTTACCTATTCACTTCACCTACCGTCCCATGGAAGGAGCAATCAAATCTGTTTAGAGTGGAAACAACAAAAACAACGAAAGATATGGAGCTTGGAACTAGGAAGAAAACTCGACATAAAACATGCGGTCGTACACGTTCCTTGCCAACACTTTCCACCGCAGACACAATGCTCAACTTACCATTCCTTGTTAATGCGTCTGGCAGAAAACATCAATTTACTGGCGGACGAATGTGCATCCCGGGGAATGATACTATACATCGAAAATACCATCCCCAACTTATTTTTTCATGATTATCATCACTTCCTAAATCTTTTCAAGGAAGTTGACCAGCAAGTAATGTTTTGTAATGATATAGGCCATGCTTACTTGTCATTTGGTTCTGATAATGAACAACTGCTCGAATTTTCAGAAAAACTCGCAAAGAAAACTGGAATGTTGCATGTCTATCAAACAACAGACTACTTCAATTATAAGAGGAATTACAAGCAAATCTTGGATGTCAAAAAAACACCTAAAGATGGCTACATTGATTACGAAAGACTAAAAAGAGTTTGGAAAACCCAAAAATCACCCATTCGTTTTATCATACAAGAACTCGGAAAAGAGATGATTGGGAACGAAGATTTAATAAAAGAAGGACTTCAAAACCTTAGAATTTTTTTTAGTGATTTCAAAAATGCGTTCATCTAGTCAAGCATTGCCAACAAGCATCGCCTTTCGTTGCAACAATCAAAAGCTTCATACCACTTAATGGATATGAAGTTAAGGGCTTACTTACGGAGAGGCATTGTCTCATTTTTCAGAAATAGTAGAGAGTACAGAGACATCTACTGCTTTAGGAATGATCAAGCTGTTCACATCAAGGCTAGAAGCCATACAATAGGGACACTTCAACATCTTCTCGCCATTTTTAGTGATTTGCTTCAATTGTGCATTTAGTTCCCAGGATTCTTGCTCGAGAATCACGATGTATCCGCAAAAGCTGCACTCTAACAACCCCACTATCTTGCTTATCGCATGAGACAACGCCTTCTGGTAATTCGAGAGCGTCGCCATCGCCTTGTAGAGGACCGATTGAATCATATCGTCTCGTGTTTTTCCAAATTTATGAACCAACGTGCGCATCTGATAAATTTCCAACACATCGTGGGGCAATCGATACAACTGGATGTGAGTTTGTAACGTTCTCAAAATATTGATGGCGTGTTGACTATCACCCTTGATGACGTAAATTAAAAACCTTGTCTTTAGATCATAAGTATCAATCTCTGGAGAATAAATGGCAGGTTCGCTTGAAATGAGCACTCTTCTCAAGAAATCTAGTAATTTCAAGGCCTTATCCAGATGATTACAGCCCTTGTTACCTCCATTTTCGTGTCTGTTCACGTGTTCGTTTACCAAGGATAGGTAAGAACGAATCAAGTAGTAACACAATTTTACAACCATGTTAAACTGGTCAATTCTAATGGAGAGATTCAAGCTCTCTTCGAAATTTTGGATGGCCTTATTCCAAAGACCCTTCTTGAAGAAATAATATCCCTTGAAATACGAATTAAGCACACGATGGATGATCGGCTGATAGGTACATCTACTGAGAAGGTTAGATGCACTGTTAAGAGCAAGAACAGCTTCATCATACCTACCAAGTGAAGTAAGGATTCCAGCATAATAAAAGAATAGTTCAGCTTGATCCAAAATGGGATAATCATATGACTTCCATAATTCCAGAGCCTTTTCTAGTGTCTTAAGAGCTTCGTCCACGTTTTCAAGCGACCAATAGGCTCTTGCTTTTCCGTAACAGGCCATTGCCTCATGATACTGAAACTCACGACTTCGTGCGATCTTCTCTAGTTCCATGAAAGATTTTAACGCTTCTCCATATTGCTGCATTTCTAACAAGATTTGTCCTTGCATGTAGAGCGCTGAAGGAAGTGCCACCAAGACGTTTTGATTCACGATACCAATGATTGCCCGATAAACCAACATGTAGGCTTGATACGGCTGTCCTCTTAGAAGGAAACATGATGATACTCGATTCAATGTTTGATATGCCTCAACTTGGGTTGAAACTTCCTCGAACCCTCTCAAAGCATGTTGATATTTCACCATGGCGTCTGAAATATTGCCTTTAAACTGGTTTATTTCCGCATCAATGAAAGTTAACCATGCTCTTATTCGCTTGGGCAATTCATCATAATTCACGTGTTGAGTCAATATTTCCTGAAATTGAGTCAAATAGGTCTCTGCAGTCTCGTGATCTCCTCTAAGAAATACGATTCTTGCCAGATTTGCCAAAACTAACAGGATGCCAACATAATCCCTTGCATCCATTGCCGATTTTAAGGCATCTTCCAGCGTGAGGATTGCTTGGGTAAATTCCATCCAAGAACCATAAATGCTTGCTAAATTGTTTAACGTGGACCATAATAACTTGTCCGAAATGGATTCTCGAATCCGTTTTGCTTGGTAAAGATATTGTTTTCCCGCCTGTTTGTTTCCCTTGATTGCTTGAATGGTTCCGAGATAGTGATAAGCCATGGCAATCCATCTTAAGGTTTCTGGATCATCGCTGAATCCACTGATTTCAACAACATTTCTGAAACATTCATCTGCTTGCTCATATGCTCCCTTGAACAACAAAGATCGACCTAAATGTCCACTTATCTTCAAAAATTCTAAAGAATGACGTTTTTCTTCTTTCAATTTAGAATAGAACGGTAACAAAGCATTGATGACTTCATCAAATCTTTCCTTTAGTTCATATTCGATGATCTCTTGTTCATTAAAGGATGTCATCAGTAGAAATACCCCTTAAAAACAGGATTTTGCTTGAGTATTTCACAGATTTCTCGACCTAATCTCGTCAAAAACCAATTTCCGTCCATTTCTTTTATGAGTTTTGATAAAATTCGTGTTCGAGAATGCAAGCGGGTTTTTACTTCTTTAAGTGGTGAACTCACTCGTTCAGCAATTAATCTTTCGTCAATGGGCTCTCGATATATTTCAATTAATATTCTTTTATCTAGCCGATCCAATTTAGCCAGTATCCGTTCAGCTTCGGTTTCATAATAAGCACCACGAAGGTGCTGTGCACCACGAACACGAGATCTTTGTCTTTGAGATGTTGGGGCTCTTCGCATCCTTATCACTCCTTTCAGATTCATTCACTTAATTTCTTCTGTTTAACTATCCTAGGCTTACCCAAATACGTAACAATACGTGATGTATCGGGAGGCCTGCGACGAGATAAAAAGTGATCTTTTGACAGACCACCACATCACCGAACGAGAATAAAACAGACAAGGTTTTCACTAATTTCAGTAGTATGAAAAGATCTTAAAATAAAAATTAGTTTACAGATTATTTTCCATCAAAAGACGATTGTTCCAATTTTATCATCACTTTACTACTATTAAAAGCTTTCCGTAAAAGGCGCATGCTTTTAATATTAATTCGTCAAAGTCATTCATGAGGAATGAAACATGACTAACTGCTCCTCTTGTGGATCTGAAATTCAAGAAACCGGTATAGAATTTCTCTGTAACAAGTGTGCCACGAAGAAATCAAAGTTGATTGAGTGCTCGTGCTTCAGTTTTCTAGGTAAGCGACAATGCTACCTACCCTGTGACTGCGAATGCCATAAACCTTGATTTTATCGTCTTCATGAGGAATGACCATGATCAAGACAAGTTTTACCAATTTTTCTAATTTTTTAACCCGCTTCGAAGACTTCATTAACTCGAAACCTTCCTATTTTAAAGAATTGAAACACCTCGAACAAGACCATAACGACACTCCTGGCCCCTTCGATTTAAACATCCTCAAAAATTGGATATCTGAATTACAAGACGAGATAATTGATGTTCATTCATTAGAACCTCTGAACTTTGATGATTTTCCCCTTTCTCTTTCTAACGAAGTAAGAATGATGAAGATTTGCCTCATTGGAGACTGGGCTGTCGGAAAAACAACACTACGTCGAAGGTACATGGGAAGTTCTTTCATACCCAATTATCTCCCGACCCTAGGCGCAGACTTTTCCCATTACCGCACCAGTTACGGGCATTATCTCTGTGAACTGCTAATATGGGACTTAGCAGGACAGCCACGTTTTCAAACCGTGCGACAACATTACTTTATCGGCTCATTTGGTGCAGTCGTCGTGTTCGACCTAACTCGTCCCGAAACCTTTTTTAACATGTTTCTTTGGTTAAAGGAGTTCTACGAGCACGTAAAACAAATCAAGCCCATCGTAATTTTAGGAAATAAGTCTGATCTCATAACATCTCCCATTCAAAAACAAGAAATCAGTTTTTTTGATTCGTTTTGCATTTACTTCCAGCATAAAATGCTCGAAAAATATAACGTGCTCATCGGATATGCAAAGACATCCGCTCTCACTGGAGAAAATGTTAAGGAAGGATTTGAGCAACTTCTTCACGGAATGCTATATTGGATTCAAGAAGAAAGCAAGACCTCTCGGAATTCTACCAATCCTTGAATTAATCAGTCCCTAAAGCTCTTTTGTTTTTCTTTAATGATGCTCAAATATAATCTTTCTAAATTCTTCCGGAAAGAATTTGGAGTGTATTGTTTTGCCGTCTTAAGTGCGTTTTTAGCCAATCTAATGCGGAGATCTTCATCCTCTAACATGACAAGCATTGCCTTAGCGAGCGCTGATTGATTTCTCGGAGGAACCAACCAACCATTGACATCATGCCGAATGTAGTCCTTGATGCCTCCGGCTTTAACCCCCATAACGGGAAGACCTTGACTCATTGCTTCAATAACAGTAAGACCTTGCGTTTCCGTGTCTGACGCCGTGACAAAGATGTCACATGCTCTATAAAACGGTGGTAAATCTTCGTGAGCAATGTAACCCGTGATGATGGCATTAGGTATTGACATTTTCTTGATGTAATTTCGATAATAAGATAAATTAGGCCCATCTCCAGCTATTACCAAATATGGTAGTTGTCTCTCTGGAAGACCACGTTTTCTAAGTGTTTCAATGACATTCTTAAAAGCTAGAAAAATGAGATTCAATCTTTTCTCAAAAGAAATGCGACCCACATAAGTAAACACGGGGACATCTGTTGGAATGCCAAATGATTCTCTTATCCGGCTTCTTTCCTCGATGCGGTCGTCTTTAACGTTTTTTTCAAAAAATATTCTTGAAATGCAATTGGGAATGGTAACCACTGGAGTTTTAAGACCATGTTTCTCCATCTCGCTTTGGAGAACAAGACTCGGAGTAATCACGATATCCGACTTGTTAAAATACCAATTAGTAAAAGACCAGCTAAATCCATACATGACACGTTTAATGGTCTCTTCCGCAAATCCAGCAAATAAATGACCTACGTATTCTGATATCCACGTGTGAAAGGTAGCAATTAGTGGAGCTTGTTGTATTCTGGCTGATAAGACTGCAAATAATCCCATACTAAAAGGACCATGAGAATGAACGACATGAAACTGATGTTCCTTCAACGTTTTCCGAAGGATGTCATCTGGTAAGCCTATCTTGTAACCTGGATATGCTGGAAAGGGCATGCTACGCATTTCGCACATCGTGACGTTATCTGGAGGAGAAAAGAATCGCTCAGAACCAGCAATGCGCGGGACAAAGACCCAAACTTCGTGTTTCTCAGCTAAAATTTTGATTTGATTGGTAAGTGAGATGACCACGCCATTAATGTTAGGCCACCAAGTATCAGAAAATAATGCGATCTTCACTGATAAAACTCCCTGTCCAGTTCATGCTAAGGCAACATAACTTGAAGAATGGGAAAAAAAGGGAAATTAATCAAGGAACGGCCCGTCTTCATTCAAAACACGGGCGTTAGCCATTTTTCGTACTTAGGATCTTTTCCTTCTACAATTTCCCAGAATTTTTGCTGGATTCGTTTCGTAACCGGACCGACGACACCATTACCAATCTTCACGTGATCAATCCTCGTGATGGGAGTAACCTCGCCAGCTGTTCCAGTGAAGAACACTTCATCAGCAGTCAACAACTGAGCTATCGTGATGTTATCCTCTTTCATCGGATATCCTAGATCCTTGACGATTTGCATCACAGAATCACGAGTAATACCTGGAAGAATGGACGCTGTTAGGGGTGTTGTAAAGACTTGCTCGTCTTTTACCCAAAAGATATTTTCGCCGCTTCCTTCAGATACGTACCCCCGATAATCGAGCAAGATGGCTTCATCAAATCCCGTGAGAACGGCTTGCATCTTTGCTAGCATTGAATTCACGTAATTTCCCGACGCTTTTATGGATGGTGGAACTGACTGGTGTTCTATTCGTCGCCAGCTCGAAATTGTAACGTGAGCGCCTTTCATCAACGCATCTTCTCCAAGGTAAGCACCAAGAGCAAATGCAACGATGGCATAGTCAACTGGAGAGTTAAACGGATTTAAACCAAAGGAACCACTTTTTCCACGTTCTGGCACCTCATACATTGCACCTCTATAAACGATGTGGCGAATGTATCCTTTTTCTCGGAGGTCATTTTCACGAACCAATTCTATCGACTGTTCGATCATCTCTTCCTTGCTCACGTTAAAATCTGTGTCAAAACGATAAACTCGTATTCCACGATACAATCGGTCTACGTGTGCATCTAGACGAAAGATGTAAGTTTGATTCTCCTCAGCATTGTAATAAATCCTTGTACCTTCGAAAATCCCGGAACCATAATGTAATCCATGTGTAAGCACGTGAATCTTTGCCTCATACCACGGTACGAGGCTTCCATTCATGTTAATGTATTTTGTCGGTTTTACCATATTTCGCCACCATGAGACCGATATCTGTGATTCTTAAAATATTTTTTCTGCGGATATTAATTCAGATCAGCTAAAAGCTTGGATGAGATTTTGTCCAAAGAGAAACTGAGTCAAGGCATTAAATCCAAAAATTAACATCAAAGTAACAAAGGCAATCCAAAGACTGTTAGATAGCCGAACACCATCAGGACGTTCTGTAAGCATTAGAAAGCGAATGAGATAGACTAAGCCTAAATAAAATATTACTGGAATGAGCTGTGAGAGACCTAATAATCCCGCCAAGGTTAATTCCTTGTTATCCATTCTCAAACCGATTCTATCGAGCGACGCAATGATTGATATCAAAATTGGAAGAGCCAACACAGCAACGACTGCTATTACCAAGAGTCGAATGAGATAACCCGTTTCCATTCGTTTTTTTCCAGCAACAAGCCTACCAGCTAGGTAAAGAAATAATGTTACTAGTACAATGGCGACGATGAGCAAAACCACTGTAATTAATTCTGTTTCTGCCATATTCTTCACCATTCCACGTTAGGATGTCGGTGCTTAAAAATCACGCTCATTGCATCCTCATGCAGTAACGAAGAACGTGAGACCATCCAAATCATCATTCCACGAGGAAGCATCATCAACATCGAGACGAATTCTTTTTGAGCAATCCTGCTGCCAATGATGATAATAGATGACATCACTTTCGCCAAATCGCCAACAAATCCAAGTTAACTTGCTGTTACGAAGTCCCAATAAATCAACAAAGAAAACACCTGTTTTCATGGGATGTTCCCTAAAAAACATCCCCATTTTCTGCATTTTTTTCAAGTTTTCTTGAATTCCTTGACATTTTTCATCAAACACGCTTCGCAGTCGTGCAATTGTTGTTGCAGATACTTCTGCCACTGAGGAGGCCGATTCCAAATCAATTTGCAAGGAATTTAGATCCTCTAGTTCCTTGATGATATCTTCAACCATGGGGAAAAAACGCTGAATCATTAGTTGTGCTTTTTTGGGCGTGTAAATTGGTAAGTTCAATACTCTATATTTCATTTACTCTCAAGTTCACGACATTCACAAATGCATAAAAATGTTTTAATGGGATCGAATAATGACATCAGATGCAAGTAGAACGTGCTTTCCCGAAGGTGCATTCCATGTTAAGAAATAATCCTTCACCACTACAACAAGCAATGGATGCCGTCATTTCAGCAAAAAAAAGTCAAAATGACAGAAAATTGTCAACTGGAATCAACCAACTAAAATATCGCATCTTCCAAGTATTATTTAGAGGAAAGGAACACGAAAGACTCGAGCTATTGGCATCTCTACAACTATTACTGGAAAAACGACTTATTGATCAGAATTTTCTAGGGTGGATTTTGGAGATTTATCTCACACGTGAAATTGATGAAGACGTCAAGAAAGCTGTTTTCTCAAGAATCTTAAAGTGGAATGATCAAAATGTCATCCCAAAGAAGACTTTAGATATGCTCAAGCAAAAAATACGACAACTAGAGGAGACTAGAAGTAAGGATGATGTTGATTCCATCCTCGCAGAATATCTCCCACAATTCGTATTTAGACTCATCAAGGATGATGAGTTTACCGATCAAATCATTAGCAACTTCTTAGAATCTAAATCACCACATGTACAAGAATTTGCCCTCAAAATTCTTAGTTTTGATGCTCAATTAAGACACGTTACACCATCTCAGGCCTTCAACTATCTTGAAATTCTATTCAAGCGAATGAACATCATCGTGCACCAAAAATTAGCCAGACAACCAGATCCTCAAGTCATCCAATGGATGAAATACCTCCTTGAAGAACTAGAAGACCAAAAACGATATGAGTTACTAGCCAGGACCATATCTCTTTCCAAGTTGTTCTCAGAAATCATCGACCATGAACTTGTACCATTCTTACTGTATCTTGGAAAAACTAGAGATAAAAAACAATTAAAACAATACTTGCAATACCTGGGAAATTCATTCTTTTGGAAAGAGCTAAGTGCACAAGAAAAAGAACAAATCTACCTAAGATTAGAAGAATCAGAATTCCCACTCGATAGCGCTGACATTGTCATGGCAATTGAAGGTGATGAGGACTTCTTGTAGAAATTAATACGCAAACTGCAAGAAAATTATACAGATAAAAGCCATTTTCACGAATAATGCCAATTCATTTCCTGATCAGACTTTTCAGTTGCCTACCGAGACTATAATTTCAATCAAGTTGTCTGCAATCACTTGAAAAACCTCTAACTGACGTGTTCCTGCACTAGAGACCATTGATAGGGGAATTATCCGAGGAATGACTTCACCAAGACGTTCAATGAACATGTCACGACATTTTCTTAAATCTGATTCTTTCTTGAAAGCGGCAAACAAGTAGACATTTTCGTGCAAGTCTTGAGGTAATCCCAAATTTACGTAGTTAGTGACTAAAGATTTCACTTTCTTCACTTGATCTATATCTAGGAAGATTAAATGCAGTATTTTTTGATCTAACATGTTGGCTTTATGCAAGAAAGAAAAAGGAGACTTCATATCAAGGTTCCCATGTGTCTTCAAAACGAGATTTCCAAAGTCGAGATAACCCTCATCCTTCTGAGGATCAAATGTTATCTTTATTCCTCGATGCTGGTTATCCTTAACTAATGATGCATAAATCAGAGGAACCAGATCGGTCAACAGATCTTTTCCATAATGTAAAAAAACGCGTATGGTTTGATTTTTTTGAGCCAAGAGAACATTTGCTTGAACGAGAACATTAGCAAGTGTTTTTCGCGCAATTTCTTCTTGAAGTGCGATTTTTCCACTTTCTTCGATCTCTTCATATAATTCATCAAGTTGTTTTTTCAATGACTTGAAATGTTTACGATTTAACCTATCTTTCGTTTTAACCTCCGATTGTGCCCATTGCACGACAATGCTCTCTATTCGTGCTAGAACATCAGGTGAGAGCAATCCATCCATTATGGATTCTTGATAAATCACCAAAATAAACAAATTTTCCGTTTTATCTCTAGAAAAAGCGACTTTTTTATCTTTGTTCGATTTTCCGACTAAATAGAAGAGATGAACCAATGCTGATAAACCTTCCAATCCTTTCACTGGAAAAGGACCATGAAGACCTTCTAATCCAATACCTCCCTGAGTTAATGAACCTACCACGAAGTTAGGGAATGTTGAAACAAGCACTCGTTTCTGCGTTTCATTCTTCACGTACTCACGGGGTTTTTCATACCATAACGATTCCAATCCTCGATGAGAAGTAAAATGCAACAAGTTTAACCACAATTTATCCGCCATGGAAAGCCCCCAAGTTCCAATCAATCGATTTTGTTTAAGAGGAGCGGTGAAAAAATGCCCGAACTTATTAAGAACGAAGAAACTTGCTCATTTTGACTCATGTAACTCCATCATTCCAAGTTACCGATATGAATGGTAGACTAATATTTGAATCACCGATTCTTTTTGATGGATTCCAAGAAATATTGCTTTTCTAACCTATATTTCTTGATTTTGTTCCATTTTTGATATAAATGTACTCCTAACAACGTGATGACAAAAGTTGGGATGAGAAAGAAAGTAATTAAAACTGCAAATGACCAGCCATACACTACCAACCAATCCGTGTTTTTTCCAGGGTTCACTACCGGCTGAAAGGTCTGTTCAAGGAATGGAAAGCCCGTGACGATGACTAAAAGAGCGAAAAAGATGCCAACAATGTGAGGCAAAATGTTCTTGATGTCTTTCAATTCTGCTTCACGGAGATCAGCGTGACAAGGGATGCACACGCGAATCCTTTTTTTTCTGGATACCTTTTTGATGTTTCGTGTCTTTAATTCACTGGATGCTACCTTGTCAAATTCTTCAATCGAAAAGGGATATGTATCATCCACGCAAACAAGCTGATTACACACAATGCAAGTAACTAATCTCGTTTCCTTGCTCCGATGATAGACGCATATCTTTTTAGGCATTTTTTCAGCACCAGAACTAGTGATAATGCTCCTTTTTAATCTTCAAGAAAGGCTTTTATCGTGAAACTAAAAAAGTTTTTGTGGACTGAAATGAAAGCCAACTCACGAAAAATAAATGATGCGAGTAAGAACTCCATCGTTTTTGATCGCTATGCTGACTGCTACGAAGAAACTAGAAGAGTCTCCACTTCTCTATTATCTCTGTTGATGTTCCACTTGAAAGAACAGGGGATGCTAGGAAGTCAAATGACCACCACGATACTAGATGTTGGATGTGGCACTGGACGAATTTCACGTGCATTGGTCCAGGTTGGATATAGAGTAATCGGGATTGATTTATCGATGAAAATGCTCGATGTTAGCGTTAATAAAAATGCTGGCAAAAATTATTGGAAATTCCACCCACTTCTCGCGGATGCAATCAAATTACCCATTTTAAGTGATTCCATTGACTTTTGTTATACCATTCACGTGCTTCATCTAATAAAAAAATGGCAAACCGTGGTTGATGAAGCGCTTAGATGCTCCAAGAAGAAGCATTACATGAATGGTGGTGTCTTTCGGGACTACTACTCTCTTCCAATTTGGAAGGAGTATTGGAAATATTTAATCACTGAACATCAAGTTAAGCCCTCTCCCGCCATTGGAATCTCGAAAAACGAAGATGTCGTAACTTACTTGACTAATAAAGGATTCAAATATCAAAGAATCAAAGACCAAATTACCGTTAACATAAAACGACGACAAATCATTGACTATTTAGCAAGAATGTCATATTCCTCACAAAGAAATGTTCCACGCGATGCACATCAAGATGCCATGAAATTCCTAGAAAAGAATGACTATTTCCTTCCAAAAAATGCTCCTATCCTTAAGATAAAAGAAAAAATCGACGTGTGGATATTTACTCCTGAAGAAGAAAAATCTAAAATCAAGTAATTATCTTCGCAGCAAGCGTGATAAGTTTTCTTCATCATTAATGACAGGCATCACCGTTGAAGGTAATTCAACAGCCTTTGCCCAAGGAGTTGATCTTAAAATCCACCCATATCGGGTTTTTTTCACTCTTAGTCCCCTCAGATGATATACTTTCCCAACTTTCAAGTTTAATTTCGAGTCTGTCGATTTCACGTGTAACTCAATGGCACCGGTGCTGTCAGCCAAGGTATAAATGATGAAATTTCCCTCGTGAGATTTGAGCGATTTTCTTTTCACGTCGGTTTTACGAGAAGAAAGATTTTCTTTCATTTGAATGATTTTTTTATTTCTATTTCTCACTTTTTTACGACGTATCACTTTAGCAAGCAGCTCTAAATTTCCATATTCTCTGAACAAGCGATTAATCTCGATGATTTTTTCTTGCAGAAATGATGTTTGCAATGGTTCAATGATATCTGGAACGACATCACCACCGCAATCTGGACACCGAAGATCCTTGCGAGGGGGCGTATAATGCAGGTAGTAAGGATGCCCACGTTCATGGACTTCATTCTCAATGAAATGAATTATTCCAAGGCCCAACTGTCTCAATTCCTTGATGGAAAAAGGCAAGTGATGATAAAGATCCCAATCACGACGAATGTCACTTTCCATTATGATATGTAACTCATCAGGCCTAAATTCCTCTACCAAACCATCCAACTCCAGGATGACCCTCGCTGCTGCCATCTCAAGTAAAGAACGCTTAGATCTTTCCGACAGGAGATGAATTTCGCTAAATTCACTCCAATGAACTTCTAGCGTATCAATGAGCAGTAGCTGCTCTTGCAAGGGAACGAACTGATTGAGGGGTAAGGAATATCCATACATGTGCATCGTCACGACATTTTGATGGCCAATTACCTTCAAACTGCAAGCAAGATGAGTCACTAAATGATTCTCATCAGAATCTGGCAAGGATTCAAGCGTTGACGGAAAAGTGACCTCTACATCTGGAATGAGTCCTGATTTTAGCTGAAGTGACAAGAACGATTGAATTGAGGATGGAACAGATCTGCTCATTCTTAGGGAACGAAAATAAGATTCAACAAGATTTCTCTCCCTTTCTTGCAGTTCTGGATAAAATTCAACATAAGATGCCACTTCTAATCCCCAGTTCTTGAAAAACAAGTCTTTTCTCACATCTCGACCCGAATATAATGCCGTTTTTACTCTTTCTAGTAAATTATTGTGAAATTTCCGAAATAATCTCAAATTACGTAATATTTCTTCCAAAGGCTGTTTCAATAAAAAATCTGAAAGATCCTTCACCAATTCATCCTTCAACAAGGAATAGGTGGATTCCATCGGATAAGCTTTAAATTCTGCAATCTGGTAGAGAAGATCTTCCGCTAACAAAAAAGCTTGTAACAAGAAATCTGCCTTGAATGGATCCTTAGTGTACCATAACTCCTCTTGAATTTGATCTGGTGCTGTAACCCAACTTTCCAATTTCTTTTTTAGATCTTGCCAATTAACGTGTTCCAATGAGTAATCACTTTCCATATTTTTTCTCTCATCTCTACAACGCTAGTATCCCAATTAATTGGTGACTGGTAATCATTAAAAAAGGATGCGTCATGTCTCTCCCACCAGAAATTCTCTTTCAAGCGACATTCTTAAAAAGCTTGCATGAGTAGTGGTTGTTGATGAGTAGGTTTGACAAGCCCTTCTTTGAGGATGAAAAATATGAGCGATGAGATGTTTTTCTACATTTGGAAAGATATGGAATTCATTCCAGTTAAATCCCCTCCAAACGACCCAGACATTCCATCTTTAAGTATTAGTCTAAAAGAGCAAAAGATTCGGGTGTTCTTTCCAGAACATCTCAGTCTGATAGAAAGAAGAACCATTAAAAGAAGACTAGACTCCATAGCTAGAACAGGAATATGGAGCCCAGAAAATCCGCCACGAAAGATCGGTGCCCGCTTCATCGTGGAAATTGTAGGTGGTGAAGAGCAACTTGATCCAAGTCTTCTAATTCCAGGTCACGAGTACGGAAGTCGTGTAAAAACACCTTCTCGAACTCTTGAAACCGTTACCGCCAATTTATCCTTCCCAACTCAGAGAACAGAACCCGCACCAGAACCCACACCAGAACCCACACCAGAACCCACACCAGAACCCGCACCAGAACCCACACCAGAACCCGCACCAGAACCCACACCAGAACCCGCACCAGAACCCGCACCAGAACCCGCACCAGAACCCACACCAGAACCCGCACCAGAACCCGC
>JAJRXH010000755.1 GCA_024276395.1 archaeon | reverse complement strand
GGAATTGTTGGATAACTCGTATAGCGTGGGACTGGTCGATCAAATTTTTCAATTAATTCAATGGAAATTTCTTCTTCCACTTCTTTAACGTCCATCATGACTTTCATCTCTCGAAAATTGTTTAATGGTTTGTACGAGTACTTCCACGTTTTCTACTGGGGTATTCTTGTTAATTCCCACGGCCAAGTTAAAGATGTAGCGCAGGTGAGTGCTCCCTTCCCGTAACATTCGCGTGGTCTCTTTCACGATCACTTCTTTCGTGCTTAACAAGTAACTAGGATCTAAGTTCCCTTGTAAGCCTTTATTAGGCCCGACAATTTGTCTTGCATCTTGAAGCGTTAGCGTGAAGTCAATGCTAAAGAACGAACACGGTAAATCCTTAAGAACTGAGAGCAGGTGAGAAGAACCCCGTGCATAAAAAATGGTCGGAAGGTTTTTCAAGTCCGAATGCACGAAAATTCTCCAGAGATGAGGTTTTACCAATTCTTCGTAAAGTTTCGGTGGTAAGAAGCCACCCCACGAATCAAATACTTGGATGGCATCGACACCTTGCTGTTTTTGAGTGAGTAATTGTTCAATGACTACATCAGTTAGCAGTTTCATTAATCTTGAAAAGGCTTCTGGATATTTCAGTGCAAAAACTTTTGTTTTCAAGGCATCACGAGTAGACGCTCCTTCAATCAAGTAAGAAGCTAAAGTAAAGGGTGCTCCAGAAAACCCAATTAATGCATGATGCGGTAATTCTTGGCGTACCATCCTCAGAGACTCAGCAAGATACGGAAAGTCTTCTTTTGGTGTTGTTTTCTTCAAGGTATCAACATCTCGTGGTGAGGTCAAGGGTCTATCAACCACGGGACCTTTTGATGGAATGATTTTCAATCCTCGTGTCATTCCATACAAGGGAGTCAAGATGTCTGAAAAAATGATGGCGGCATCCATATCAAATCGACGAATTGGTTGGAGCGTGATTTCTGTTGCCATTTCAGGATTCATGAGCATTTCTTCGAAACTTTTTCCTTCACGCAATTTCCTGTACTCTGGCAAGTAACGACCGGCCTGTCGCATGAACCAAAAAGGAGGACGAGGGGTAAATTCCCCTCGAAGGGCTTTATTGAATAATTCTCGTGGTGTTAGAGGCATCCCTCATTCCCCTCATCAAGGAGCAATCTGCGAAAAGATTGTTCCCATTTTTTCTATCGTGTAATCTAACACGTCTTTTTCATGGGCAGAAGAGATGAACCATACTTCGTATCCACTTGGTGGTGCATATATTCCAGTTTCGAGAGCTTTTCCGAAAAATTTCGCATACATCTCGATGGCCGAGCCCTGGATTTCCGATGGTATTGAAGGGATGACATTCTGAAAGATTAACCACATCATTGACTCGACATTGACTACTTGTAGGGGTAATCCGTTTTCTATTGCTAGTTTCTGAAGTTCTTCTTTCAAGTAGATGGTGTTTTTTCGTAAAGTTTCATGGAAGTTTGGGTCATTCTCAATGACTTCCAAGGTTACAAGACCAGCTTGTATTGCCAAGGGATTTCCACTCAAGGTACCCGCTTGATAAACACTTCCAAGTGGTGCCACCAATTTCATCAGTTCACTTTTTCCACCATATGCCCCGACTGGAAGTCCACCTCCGATGATTTTTCCCAAAATCACGAGATCTGGGTT
>JAJRXH010000754.1 GCA_024276395.1 archaeon | reverse complement strand
TCTCTGCTAATCGGTATCTTGTATCTACCCTTACCATTAATTGTATCATGGGCTTTTTATTCCGGCATCCTTCCATTTTTTCAGAAAATGCTGGAAACGTGGCTTTCTAATTTAGAATTTATGTATATCTCAACGATCATTCTTGCGGATAGTGTCACCTTTGGTGGTGTCATCTATTTGATTTACGAGGGGGCAAGAGAGGTTGACCGCACGATTCAAGTACCTGAAATTCCCATTACCATCGTTGTAATCATCATCTATGCGGTCCTAGAAGGCCTTTTGGTCATTTATCCTCAATCATTTGGTGATTTCTTGATATTCATTCATTGGTTTGCCATCATTGTCGGTTTATCTATCATAACCATCAGAGTGTGGAGAGGTTTGTCCCCTACTCGCGGTGCTACCTCGATTAGTGGGTGGGCAACTTTGCTATTCTTTCAAGCCCTAAATTTAATCACGAGCTACATTCCAAATGTTGATTTTAGAATTGCCAAGTCATTGGCAATCTTCGTTGCTTTCATTGTCTTTACTCTGATGTTTATGGGTTCATACCTTAGAGCTAGAACTCGATTTTAATCAGAGTTTTTAATAATTGGTCACTTTCAAGTTAACGAAATCGAATGGCGATTAGTACATGAATGAGAAAAATGTTTCTTGGGTTCATCCGCGTTTACGGATGTCTTTAGCTCAACGATTGTTGTTAGAAGAGTCATTGGCAAAAAAATTTGAAGAACTTGCATCTAGTCATGAAGATACCTATTTTTTGGGGCAACAAGTTCGTTTTACAGCGTTAGATGGATTTATCGTGAGAAATAATAACAGAATGGGGATATTGTGGTATCACACGTACGACTTTGGGCCAATTCTTGAGAAAATGATGAGTTCTTCCTCCTCGGCGGTCGAAAACGAAAATGATCTTTTTCCATCACGTGAAATGATGTTATTACGTGAAAATGACACGCGCTTTGTTTGGATTGCCGTTACGGCACCTCTCCTACGTTTTCTTGATGATAATGATTATGATTTGTTCGTGTTGTACATGTATAATACAATAAAAATCGCCTTGAAAACCAAGAGAATTCCTACCATTGAAGATTTTAGAATCGCCGAACGTGAGTCATTCAAGGATATGAGCAAGATTCCGCCTATTTTTCGTAAGGGTGAGCCATTTCAGCCTTCGGCAGTCTTTCATCGTCATATGTCGGATCGTATCTTGATGCTTCATCGAATAGGTTTGCCCATCGAGAGACCCATTCCCCTCTCTGGAACTTTCGTGCTTAATCAATACATGCAAATGTTAAAGTTGAGACGTGCTCTGCATCTTGCTCAGACGAAATTGGGCTCATGGGCTGATGAATCACGGCGGATTTTTAGAGTGCGATTATCTAACAATTTGTTCAAGACTTCTAATTACAAGAATACTGTCGTTCCAGCTATAAGCATTCTAGGGAAAAAAGTAAATGTTATTGTTATATCAAGCATCTTCGCTGAAAAACTTTCACTTCCTGATTTAGAACGCTTGATCTTCATTGAGATGGTTGAAGATTTGACTAGAAGAAAGTATGAACGTGCAATGACTCTTTCGGATGCACTCTCGGATCTTCTATCTGAAACCATCCAAAGAAACGTGAAAGATAAGATTTTTTCAGTTTATTCCGAGGAAGAAATTGATGCGACAAGAAGAACCGTCAAAGAAGTCATTGAAAACGTGAGCACGGATATTTATAAGGAAATCTCAGTCGTGCCGATATCACAGCTCTCTTGAGCGCTGCTAAAACAACTCTTATAAGCCGTGTCTCACTGCTGGAATGACGGAATAATACTTGGGAAGTGAATCAAGATGACGGAAGCTGAAGCAGTCGTCGTAGCACCACCAGATATTTCATCTTTAAAGCAAGAAATCCTGGAAGATGCGAAAAAAAAGAGTGAATTAATTCTTAATGAAGCTAGAGAGCATTCAGAATCGATCAAGAAGCAGATTACTGAAGAAATAGAACATCTTCTTCAACGAGCTCGTGAAGAGGCTGAATCTTTGAAGCAGACAGAAATTCGTCGACAACGAGCGATGGCCATTATTGAAAATAAAATGAGGCGACTTAATACACAAGAAGAAATGATCACGTCGATTTTTGATGAAGCTTTGAATAAGATTAATGGCATGCGCGAAACGCCAAGATACAAGGAGGTCATGTTGAATTTAGCAGTGCAAGCTGGGAGGTCCTTGGAAGGTGGCGAACTCATCGTTGAATTATCCGAAGATGATCAGAAGATGTTTGATGTCCAAGCTGCAACCGCCAAGATCAAGGCGGAAACCGGAAATGATACAAAGATTGAAGTCCGGGTTAGAAAATTTCCCTTGACTCATAAAGGCGGGCTCATTGTCTACAAAGGAAACATTTTCGTTGACAATACCATTACGAGCATATTTGATCGCAGAAAAGCTAAGATTAGACAACAAATAGCGAATTTATTATTTAAATGATGAGCTAGCTAATCATGCTTTGGGAAATCATCCTGAAGTGAGCAGAGTGCCCTTGATGTTTGAGTTGATGAAAGGTTATGAGAAAAATAATTATTAATTTTAATATATAATATTTTTATATCAAAATGGCTTTAAATCAGTGCTTTACTCTCTTTATTAATCGTTTTATATTATATTAAGTTTATTTTAATTTCAATTTTTATTTATTTGATTCATTTAACATTTAGTTTAATGAGAAAATAACAGAGGTAGGCTTCGTTTGGTTTAAATCGTGATGAATGAAAGAAGATAAACCAAGTATCAATCATCTAGCAAAGCAAAATGAAGACCATGAAAGGTTGCTTGGAGCATCTATGAGGATGGTTTCTTATAAAGTATTGTAATTGCTGATGAATTGTAAATGTCTGCTAAGAATGGCTTTAAGGTCATCTTTCTGGGAAAAATACAAGAAAACGTGAAATCATTAAAAATGGGCAATTATTGTCCAGATTTCCTTGTACATTCGATCATGTAGAAGATTGAGAGACAAGAACGTTGATTTTCATGTGGGTGACACGAGAATGAAACTAGTGAAAGAATTCATGTTCCTGACGATTGTATTCATGTTGACAGTTTCCGTGCCTTTTCTAGCAGTATCTGTTTCTGAAGAAATCATGTTGTCGTCATTTGATGATTCTTCAGTAGAGTCAAGTCAATACAATTCAGCCATCATCTCCCAAGGTTCTCTAGCTGTTCAAGATACTTTTATCGTGATTCCAGAGTCCTATCAACAAGAATTGAGTAACATCGTGGAATTTCGTGGATTACGAGTTTATATTGCCAACCAGTCGGAGTCCTTTAAAGATCCGCTAGATCTGAATTTTGAAGATCCTCTTCGACTACCCTCTCTTTATAATGAAAGTCGCTTGCGCATCGATGCAGTCATCCAAAATTTTATGCTTAATAGTTCAATGGCGGTACTAGAGTATGATGTAAACATCTTGCGGGAATATCCTAATGGGACGGTTGCCTCTATTCAATCTTATGCCCATACATTCCGTGATAAGGAGCCCTTTGATATTCTAGTGCCACCAGGTGGCAGTTATACTGGAAGCATCGAATTTGATGTTGTTCTTCCGGAGTATGGTGCCTACATCATTCAAGTGAAAGCCCAGGTTACCTTACCGCAATATACGTTGGCGGAAATTCATGAGTTAACCTTGCCTTTTAACTTGACTTTTAGCCTTGTCGAAAATCCTCCTCCGAATCCAGACATACTCATTTATAATATTTGGTTCTTTGCTTTATTACTAACATCATATCTTGGATTGGGCGTCTATGGATCATGGAAGAAAAAGAAGCAATCTTCCTGAGGCACGTGGTTGCGATGATACCAAAGGTAATATAAAGGGAAAGATATAACGGTTGGGTTGAAGCCTTAAAAGATATTTTCCACTCAAGAAGATAAGCACGACACTTACAATCATCATGAAAAAGGAAAGAATGGGAAGTGATTTTGAAATGCCAGTTGGTATTGTTGCTTATGGCGTGTACATTCCACGCTTGCGAGTGTCTGTTGAAGAGATAGCTCGTGTCTGGAATGAAGATGGTAAAAGTCTCAGTAAAGGTCTCAACGTGATTGAGAAATCTGTTCCAGATATTGATGAAGATACCATTACCATCTCTGTCGAGGCTGCCTTGAATGCAATGAAACAAGTTCCTTTCATTAGTCCTCAAGATGTGGGTGCCATTTATGTGGGGTCTGAGTCTCATCCCTATGCTGTTAAGCCCACAGCAGTAACAGTTGCTGAGGCTATCGGTTCGGCCCCGCATTGTACGTGTGCAGATCTCGAATTTGCTTGCAAGGCTGGCACTGCTGGAATGCAAATGATAGCTGGGATGACGGTATCTGGTCAGATCAGGTATGGAATGGCCATAGGTGCAGATTGTTCTCAGGGCCGACCTGGTGATGCCCTTGAATACACGGCAGGGGCTGGGGGGGCGGCCTTCTTAATAGGAACGGATCATGTGATTGCTGAATTGGAAGGAACTTATTCATTTACGACTGATACTCCAGATTTCTTTAGAAGACCTGGTCAGATGTTTCCTCGTCATGGCTCACGTTTTACTGGAAAACCTGCATATTTCAAGCATGTCGTTTCAGCAACACGAGGACTAATGGAGAGACTGGGATTAACTGTCCAAGATGTTGATTATGTTGTATTTCATCAGCCTAATGGGAAGTTTCCGATTGCTGCTGCCAAGATGTTAGGTTTTCCACTGGAGAAGGTCGAACGCTCCCTGGCCGTGAGATACATTGGTAATACTTATTCTGGAGCATCAATGGTGGGTTTAGCAAGGGTACTGGATGTGGCCAAGGAGGGTGATCGTATCCTAGTGACAAGTTTTGGTTCTGGTGCAGGCAGTGATAGTTTCAGCTTTGTAATTACTGATGAAATTGAAGATCGTCGTGATAGAGCTCCAACCGTGGATGAATACATTAACAACAAGAAAAACATTACATATGCTGAATATGCGAAGATTAGAGGAAAAATCGTAGAGCATGAACGAGAGTAGCAAGTTAGAGAAAGAATGTTGTCATTGAAGTTCTTTGATGTCAGAGGACAATCAATTCGTCAATTCTTTGGCATTTTTTATTTTTAGATAATGAGTGACTTGTCATTTGAGCCACGATCTTGAACGATAATCTACCAAAGCATTATTGATTAGGTAAATGTTGAGGACACTGGAGATTCACGTAGAAAATGCTTTGCGATGCGGCGATGTAATGCGGCGATGTATAATGAAAAGAGGAAGATTAGGTTGAACAAGGGCTTTCCAGTACCAGATGGTGTGGAATACCAGATGGTGTGGAAATGAGATGGCAAGGTTCATTTATTATTTTCGTGAGAATGGAGTTAACTAAAGATTGTAGCATTCAGTTAAGCTTGTGAATGGACCAAATTCTATTGAATGAAGATTATGATAGGTATCGTGAGTTAAATATAAGTGACATTAACCTTTAGTTGGGTTAAAGTTGGTGATGATCATGTCAACTCGCAAGAATGAAGTTGGAATCATTGGACTAGGTGAAATCCCTTATGGTGAACATTGGGATTTATCGTTGCGAGAGTTAGCTTCTTTAGCGATAGAAGTGGCTTTTGATTCCGTTCAAAAAGGTGGCTTTGATAAAGGCGATGTTGGTGCCTTGTTTGTCGGTAACGCTGCTGCGGAGATGTTCGTGGGACAAGGACACGTAAATGCGTTGGTTGCAGATGCAGCTGGCCTCTTGAACGTGCCTAGTTTTCGGATAGAGGCTGCGGACGCCTCAGGTGCTGCAGCGTTAAGAGCTGCTTATTTGGCCGTGAAGTCGGGAATGATTGATACGGCCATGGTCGTGGGAGTAGAAAAGATGTGGGATCAAACAAGTAATCCACGAGTGACCAGTATCTTGGCAAATACAATGCTTGATCATGATTGGGAAGTAGAGCCTGGCTTGACTTATACATCAGCATTTGCAATGATGGCGAGAGCGTACTTCGAAGAATTTGGAGTGAATAAGGAACACCTATCCGCAGTCCCGGAAAAAAATCATTTTAATGCCACCTTGAACCCGAATGCCCATTTCAAGAGAGCATTTACACGAGAGCAAGTTTTGAAATCACAGATCGTGGCAGATCCTTTAGGACTTCTAGATTGCTCTCCAGTTACGGATGGAGCTAGCGTGGTCATACTCGCAGCGGATGAGAAGATTCCAGAGTATTCTGATAGTCCCGTGTGGATAAAAGGATCTGGACAAGGACAAGACTATCTAGCATTGCATTCACGGGAATCACTGACCACTTTTGAAGCCGTTAAGAAAGCAGCTAAAATGGCATTTAAGCAAGCGGGCATTACCAACCCAAGAGAACAAGTGGATGTAATCGAGGCGCATGACTCATTCAGCATTGCTGAACTCATTGCTTTGGAGTCAATGGGCTTTTATCAACCTGGAAAGGCAGCATTAGCCACATTCGAAGGTGAAACTTCTTTAAATGGCTCGTTGCCAGTTAGTCCTTCAGGAGGTCTTAAAGCCAAAGGACATCCTCTTGGTGCTACAGGTGTTGGGCAGATCGTGGAGTTATGCCTGCAATTGCTGGGGAAAGCTGGTAAGAGACAGATAAAAGATGCAAAGGTGGGTGTGGCACAGTCACTAGGAGGAACTGGAGCGACAGCTTTGGTTAACGTTTTGACTATTGATGAGTGATAGTGACTTATTATTTATCTAATATAATTAAGATGGTTATTATTAAATGGTGGTGAAATCAATGGTAGAAGATTCTATTCCTTTATATTGGAGAACGATTGGGCACCGTTATCGGTTTTCTGGACGTGAATGTCCAGAATGTGGTAGCGTGTATTTCCCACCACGTCCTTTGTGTCTTGACTGTGGTGTCAAAACACGAGGCGAGAGGCCCGTTAGTCGCGTGGGCAAGGTCATTAGTTTTTCAGAGGTACACATGGCTCAAGAGCATCGTGAGGATGAAGTTCCCTACATTGTTGCACTTATTGAACTTGAAGATGGTCATCGGGTAATTGGCCAAATAGTAGGGGTTCCTTTTTCACGAGTGAAAACTGGAATGAAGGTTCGGTATGCCTTTAGAAAGTACGGCGCTGCATCTGATGATTCAGTGCTTCGTTATGGATATAAATTTGTTCCATATGAATATCCAAATGTGTCTCAAGAACCGTGAAAAGGTTCTCTGGCTTCCTAAACATTGGAAAATTGGCTTGGATCAGATTCAATGATTATTTTCATTTTTTATGCCTTTTACAATTGTAATTTCGATCTTCATTTAACTTCAGTTCAAGTTTCTTTGAATCATTTATGGCATTCCTTGCGAGTTCTTTCTTGCTAGATTATGTTGGAGGATAAAAGTAGATGAGGAGAATTCCCCCATTAGTTGTGATCGATTTAATGATCTTACCGTTATTTTATTTCGTATCGCGTTTATTCGTCATTACCCCGTCGATGCTTATTATTTTTTCCCATCTTGTTATGATGGGTAATTATGCATATCTCACACAGCGCACATCTCGTGCTCTTACCCGGAATGCCCGTCTCCTGGCTAACGTGGGATATCTCTCTTCTCTCTTGTTAAGACATGGTCGATTTGGCGTCTTTCTTGTCATTAATGGCATTGCATTGATGTTTCTAATTTCCTTTCTCTGGAATCCAGAGCAAGTCTTTTCATTATCATTGTTATCAACATCTGATGGCATTCAGACCTTGATGCAAGCAGCTCTATTATTATCATTGCCAATATGGGGACTTTTGTTTTTGGCACGAGGTGAAAATCTTAGAAAACGTTTGTATGATCTTGTTTATCAGCGAATTTCCCAGATTTTTCAAGAAGAGCCTAGTTTATTTCCAGATTTCTTGAAGGAACTCTATAGAGAATGGAATAGACGACAACAATTACGATTGTATTCTCCGTCACGAGGAAATGCTTCCATTTCAACGACCTCCCTGACACGTGAATTAAAGAGAGACTTGCTTGAATCAACCTCACAAGATACAGCTAGTCCAATAGAGGCAAATGGTGATCTTCGTCATCAAGGAGACGTGATGGAAAGTAGCACGCAATCAACAAATCTAACGCATTACCTTGATCAATTCCAAGATTTTCTTCGACAAACTCTCCCTTCTATTTGGGAGTGTTATTCGCAGGGAAATGTTCGGTTGAGCGTGAACGATTTGTTCATTTATTTTGTTGAACGACTCTTTTCTGATCCCAAGTGGTTACCATATCTGAGAGCATGATGTGAAAGGCTTTTTAAGTGTTAGAATCATTACTTCCTTAGAAGAGTTATTTATCAGTTAGAGAGTGCATGGAAAATGAATGGAGCACAACTCACCCCAGAACAAAAACGACAGCTCATTCAAATCTTGCGGGAAATCGTGCGACATGCCAGCTTGGAAGCATTAGCCGTTGCGACAAGAACTGGCGAGTCCATCGCCTTTTATTCAAATAGAGAATCAGATGCGGATCTATTTTCGGCTCTTACAGCAGCAGTATCTAATACGGCTAATATGGTTACAGAGGGAATGACAACAGGCAAACTTTATGAGGTCGTGGTAAGAGGAGAGGATGGATATACCATTTTTTCTAATGCTGGTGATTACATTCTAGTTGGTGCATCACGTGACGTGCATTCTCTTGGCTTGGCCATTAGAGTGTTGCGTAGAAGTGCTCGTCGGTTATATGATGCCCTCTCACGAAGAAGGTCAGATTTGAAGCCGATCATTGAAGATATCGAACGTTTGATTAAATAAATGAAGTAAGATCGACGAGAATCTAATAAGACCATTCAAGAGAATGATTTGAGTTCTAATTAGAGTAAATTAAAATTTTTTTCATTATTCTGTCCTTTTTTCTTGAGGTTACTTGTTTAAAGGAATTGGATATTAATGAGGATATCTTCTTGTGCCATATTTTTGATTGTTGAGGAATCTTTTTGTTTTTTGAATTTATGATAAACATCATTGATTGTTTTCTTTTCTATGTGTCTTGCTCTCTTGTTGGCAACATTTTGTCGACATTTCATGTCTTTTTAATGGGTGAAATGTCGATTAAATAAATGATATCTACAATTCATTAGACTTTCTTGAATTTGTTTGAATCAGAAGTTATGTGGTGCAATCTGTGTTCTCAGTCTTGCTGATTTTATCTGGACTTCTACAGATACATCATGCATCAGATGGTCTTCATGATTGCTGGTTCTTGACGGAAAAATACTTTTAAAGTCACGTGAGAGAACGGTTTATAAGCTTTATTTGGCTATAATATGCTGTTATATTTCCCGTGAAAAGGTGAATTCTATTGGTTAGAATGCAGTTAATTGCTGGTGTTGTTCTATTATTATTAGGTTTGGGGTCCATTGGTGGTGGCCTCATTGTTAACAATGAGATCAAGAATCAGCTCAATAAAGGAATCGAAGATACCTTGGTGATCGATGGTAAACAAGATCCAAATTATCAAGATTGGATTACTAACGAAGATCCTGGTGATGTTCCAAAATACAAGAAATTTTACTTGTGGAATCTTACTAATCCCGGCGGATATATCAATGGAGACAAACCAGTTTTTGAGGAATTAGGTCCTTATGTCTTCCAACAATATGATCGTAAGCTCAACGTGACTTTTGCAGACAATAATCAAAAAGTAACTTTCAGAACTTATACCTACTATAAGTTTGAGCCTTCCCTTTCCAGTGGTAGTCTTTCTGACAAGATCATCAACATTAACCCGGCCTATCAAGGTGTACTAGCAAAAGCCGGATCAGAACAAGCCTTGATGGTCGGCTTTGTTGGTCCAACCTTGCAGCAGATTCTTGATGGTTTTAAGGGAGATTTCTTGAAAAAAGTCATTATCACTGCCATGGGAACAGCACTTCAACAGAGCATCGACAACTTGAAATCAGAATTCGTACCAGGAGTAGTTCTTCAAGCCATTCCTAAAGTGCTGACAGGAATCAAGACTGAAGTGATTTCTCAGGTTCAAGCCATCGTGAATGCTTCCATAGCTGTCTCCATACTTCTTAGTAACGTAAAATTCGTGACAGACAACGCTACTTTGTTCAATAATGTCACTTATCAATCACTACCATTCAAGAGCGTGGCTAATTTTACCGGAGCAGATTATAACTTTAGTGCTCAAGCCATCAATCGCATCCTCAACGGAAATGCTACCCTGGGGTTACCCGGATGGTTGAATAATCCCGATAATGGCACGGGACTTTTGGGATTCTTGTTAGCCTATCAGAATGAATCTATTGACAAAACACAGCTCGCAGCTGGTTACTTGATTAATGTAACTCAGCTAGACGTCCTTGCCAACTACATCGTTGGTCATCTCTTTAATGAAGTGGTCCCAGCAATGTTGCCAATCGTGATCAATGCAACCGTCGCAGCACAAATGATTAACAAGGTCATTGAGGGTCTTACTCAGGTGTACGGTACCACAATGGCTCGGAACTTATTTTTCAATAGTACCGCCTTTCAACAGTCCATTGCTGGCCCCATTGTACTAAAAGGAGTGGCCAATTATACTGGAACATCCTATAGTTTTACGAATTCTTCCATTGAAAAGGTTCTGTACGGAAATGATCTTTTTGGAGTTCCTGGCTGGCTTACTGATTTAAAGAGCGGAAGCGGTATCATTAGTTTCCTTACCTTGATCCAACAAGATCTATCAACAGCTGGAGCAGTCTATGGATTGAATAACACGCAACTTGGTGTTTTGGCCGATTATCTCACTGCTCACGTGTTTGCACAAGTTTCAAAGCCGTTAATCCCAAGCCTCTTTCAGAATCTTCATCTCACGACGGCTGGGCTAGCAGAGTATTTCTTCCTCATTCAATGGACTAATGGCACGGGAATCGAAGGTGGAGTGGATCTCACCGGAGATGGAATTGATGATCTTTCATTGGCTTCTACTCCAGATTCGACAAACATCACGCTTGCGGAAGCGATTGCTTTGTTTGATCCTACCAATGCGAGTTCTTTCGTAAATGATACTGGCATCTTTATATGGATCAATGCATCATTGGGTGATTCAAACGCACGGAATCTCCTGAGAACAACCTTCAATCTGACAGATTTCCAGCTGAGTTTAATTCTCAATTGGCTTTTCGCAGGTACTCCTAACATCAAGGATCACGTTGTTCCTCCGTTGCTCATTCAACAATTTGCCTCTTTTGGTGTGACAGAATTGTCAGATCTTGCTTACTTGCAATGGGGAGCACCAAATGTTACCTCTGGATTGAGCGTGAAAGATCTTGATCCGACCTTGTCAGGCTATCCAGAGTACTGGGCATGGGCAAGACGCGTGCAAGGGACCACGGCTGCCTTTGAGAACGTGACTTTCATCAAGGAATTACTCAATGGAACGCACGGATTCTTTAATGGCACGGAGGTGGGCGTGTTCCTCACCTTACTTGCTAACGGCAATTTCTCTACCATTCAGTCATTGTGGGGACTCAGTCAAACGGAATCTTCATTGATGGCTGAATACTTGGCTTACTTTAATCAAACTTTCGTGATTCCCGGAATGTTAGCGTTGTTTGCATCTGCTGGTGTAACGGAACTTGTAGATCTCGCCTATTTGCATTGGGGATCGCCTAATGTTACCTCTGGATTGAGCGTGAAAGACTTTGATCCGACCTTGTCAGGCTATCCAGAGTACTGGGCGTGGATAAATCACGTGCAAGGGACCACAGCTACTTTTGAGAACGTGACTTTCATCAAAACTCTCTTGGAAGGTTCTCATGGCTTCACTAATAGCACGGAAGTTGGTATATTTCTTACTTTGCTTGCTAATGGTAACTTCTCCATCATTCAGTCATTGTGGGGCCTTGATCAATCTAACGCAGCGCTTGTTGGTGCTTATCTTAATTATCTCATAGCTACATTCGTTACTGACGTGCTCAAGTCTGTATTTGAAGTTGGAGGAGGACTCATCAGCACTAGGACAGTGAATCAATGGCTTTGGTCATATACAGATCCATTATTAGCCCTTATTTTCCAAGATGATCTTGCTCAAGCAGAAAATCACTTCTTCACCAACCAGACCTCGGTTGCTGATGCACTTGATGAACCTACTAGTACTTTCTATACTGGCAAGGGAAACATATCACTCGTAAATACTTACATCAAGTGGCACGACAACGATACCATTACCGTATGGAAAAAACCAGAGAAAGTTCAGGGTACAGATGGCACCCAATTCCATCCAGAAATCAAGAAAGAAGAAACCTTGATTACCTGGGTCGGTGACTTGCTCAGAGCAGTCAAGATTGTCTTCAAGGAAGAGGTTTCCCTTCATGACATCACGCTGTATCGATTCGTGCTTGCAGATGATGTGCTGGCCATCAATCCCGATTATTATCAAAGTATCCGTGGCTTTGCCAATATGACTTCTTCCGTAGGAATACCTTTGTTCTTGAGCAAGCCTCACTTCTTGGACGCAGATCAGTCATGGCTAACGAAGGTTTCAGGACTTGTTCCAGATGAGCAAAGGCATGATACCTTCCTAGATGTTGAACCGACAACCGGTGTCGTGATGCATGCCGCTAAAAGACTTCAAATCAACATTCTTACTGATGCAACGGATGTATTTTATCCTAACATCACGAAGACCATAATGCCCATTCTTTGGGTCGAAGAAGGTGGTGAAATTCCAGAGGATCTTGCCAATGATTTTCGAGATACCGTGTATGGCGCAAGGAACTTGCAATCCATTTCCTTTACTGCAGGTATGGGTGTTGGCTTGATTCTTTTGATTGCAGGTGGTGCTGTCACGGCCGTTGCTATGAGAAAAGGTATTTGAAGTTAATATATCTTAGTTAGAACAAAATTATCAATCAGAAATCGATGAGATTAGTTAAATCAGTGTTGGTTGCCTTGTGGTCGTGATTTCCACATTTTTTCTTTTTTTATTATCTCTATTTTGGTTCACGTTGATCTGTTAGCAAGGTAGATAGTTTTGATAATCGTCTCATCACTCGGAAAACAATGTGAACTTGTTTTTTGAACTTCAATGGTTCGATAATTTTAGTTGAATGCCCTATGGAGAAGAATGTTACTAATTAGTTACTTGGATGGAGTTTAATGATAAGATGAGATGGATGCATCTAAATATGGGAACATTCTTTGAAAGACAGGAAGGAACATTCTTTGAAAGACAAGAAGAATCAAATGATGTATCTTTTGTCGTTCGATAATTCCCTTCATCTTCCAGTTGTTTCACGGTCTCTGGTAAGTTTTCCAAGAATTTTTGGGCAGCCATTTGTAGATAAATAGGTATTTCATCGGCCAAAAAAACAACAGCTGGTCTGTTATTTGGATTTCTACATGAATACATCGAATAACTTTTTCCCTTGAAAAATCCGCACTTAAGTTCTTGATCGAGCAATCTTCTGAAAATTGATCGAGAGTTATTCACTTGTCCTTGATGTATTTAATGGAGCATGGCTTCTTTTAAAAACACTTTTTAAAAGAAAGGAATAACTGAATAACTCTCTGATTCTTTTTTTCTGTGATCTCTTAAACCTGGAAAAATGTTTTCAACCAATGGCATGAGTTTTTCATTAATTCGCTGTTGATCTATCAGCACGGAGTCAGCTTAAACCTGGAAAAATGTTTTCAACCAATGGCATGAGTTTTTCATTAATTCGCTGTTGATCTATCAGCACGGAGTCAGTGTCATTGATATCTGTTAGTAGCAAGCTTCTAGGTGTCATTTTTAGAAGTATCTTGAGGGCTTGTTTCAAGTAATAAGAATGCTTTTCAGCAATGAGGATATAGCCTAGCTGTTTTTTTGGGTCACGAATGAACAATACTTCAACGAATAGGCTTCTTTGAGCCGTATACACGATATCCTGCATGAGAATGTGTTTGAACAGGGTATCAATGGCTGAAAAGATGCTGGATAGATACTGCATTTTTTTTCTCGTTCGTTCATCATGTTTCAAGAAAGTTGTTTGTACCTCCTTCTTGAAGAAAAAAAGTCCACTGTCATGGAGTCCTAATAAATATCCTACCTTGAAGGGGATGCGATGCATCAATCGTGGATGCCACGTGTAAAGTCCGATAAGACAGCCAGCACTGATAACTAATAGCAAGTGAGAGAGCCACAATAATGGTGTCATTTTTGTGAAATGAGATGTAGAATATCCAATGACGGCAGTAAGGAGAAACAAGAAACTTTTCCCTTCGATCAATGATAACCAATCACGACGGCGGCAATATTCAGAAATTCCCGTTTTTATCGGGAAACAGAGACTAATTGAGCTGAGGATGACAAGGCTGGCGATGGAGAGGTCGATGAAGATTTGCTGGTGGAGAAACAACACGTGAAATACTGTGAATGCTGACGTGACAGCCAACATTATGAGTAATATCGAAAAAACTGGGATGGAAAACATTTTCTTGGAAATGAACTGGAAATGAATCCAGACAAAGAAAAATCCGATGCTGTTTAACAGGGATGACAGCCCTACTATGGTGATGTCAGGGATTGATGTGGTGAGACGCATTATATAACTAAGGGTCCCAAGACCTATGAAGAAAAATCCCAGACCAATATAATTCACGGACCTTAGTCGGGTGAAGTGATCCCATAGTGCTAATGCGGAAAGATACCAGAACCCAAACCCTAGACCAACGATGGTCGCTCCTCTAATGAAGTAAGAAATTTCCATAATGTTAATTCATGCAGCCCCTCCAATTCCATCTTTATCCTTTTACGGAGGAAAGAAAGAGTGCCATTGTGAATTGTTCATGAGGTTAAAGATTCGGGGAGAGAGTGACTTGTGATGATGAATTAACATTGAAATCACTGATCAAGATGCAAATGAAATTTAATTTATCTTTGATTCGACTCCACATCTGGTTGGAAGGTTTTGCATTCTCTTTCAAGACGCCTCAACACTTGTTTTTTAAAAATCTAACCCAAAAGGTTTAATTAAAAGAGAACTTCTTTTAGTAAGAATTCACTAAAGAAGAACTGAAAAAGATTTCCCCATTTGTTGGAGAAAGTCATTCACTTGTCCTTGGAGCATTTAAAGGAAGAATAGGTTTATAAAAACATCTTTTAAATGACGGGGAGAACTGAATAACTCTCTTTGTTGAGGAAGAATTCAGTAAACTCTGACCAATTTCTATTTAAGCATTAATAGAATTGATTATATGAACTTATATTTATGATAGATCCTGATATTTTACTAGCTTGTCATGAGAACGTGATGTATCGATGACTGTTTTCTAAAAGAAGAGTGAATCTAAATATTTTCAAGCAATGATCTGGTTCTACGCTCGAATTCAGTAAGCTTGATGGCAACGAGATCATCATCGCTTTTCAATGATAATTGATGAATGATTCGTCGGAGTCCACTTTCCACGGTATTCCATCGTGCGAACACGCGATGAAGCATTGTCTTTGTTATGAGAATCCACACGTTCACGGGACGACCTGATTTGACAAAGCGCTTGTCCATTGACTTTTTCACTAATATTCGCATCGTTAGAACCAATCCAAGTATTCCCGGTTGTGGAACTGGGAGTGGGCCATACAAGGTTTCATTTTCTCCGCGCTGAAGCGCCGTGAGACCCTGCACTCCGAAGTTAAGTGCTAGATCACCTGGTAGAATTGACGAATTGAAAATTACCTTGGGACCAAAGTCTGCAAAAATCACGATGAACATTCCTTGATAGTCTGGCATCAGATGAAACCTCTCTATGAATAAATAATGGTGTTGGTTATTTTTTTAAGGGATCTAGAAATATTACCCGAAATGAAGATATTAATTGTAAATAATGATAAACTGGATAATAAAACGTTTATTTTGTGATTTGTCCATTTTTCTCCATCATTGCTTATTTCATTAAAAATCGTCTAATTTGAGATGAAATTTGAACATTAGTGCTTTATGAAGAGGAGTGAGTTACCTCCATCCCGAAATTACTTTTTAGTGATTTTTGGACAATTTATGATGCTTTTATTCATTTCATTTTGGTTGATGGCTAATTTTTTTGTAATTTATTCCTTGCAGGATTGGTTAACAATGTTTCTGCAGTGGAATATTCGGTATTTTCATCTACATTGTCGTGATGGTGGAGTGAAATATTTACGAGGTATTACGTGAATTTTGATGAGTTTCAATAGGGCAATGATGACTCCATTCAGTTTATCGTTGCTGAGGACACAGGAACACGATATCTCTAGGTTATGAGAGAATTTCTTGTAAAGAAAGGGAAAATAGGAAAAACTGGATGATGGAAAGAGCTAATTTAAAAGGGAAAAAGGTGAAAAAAATGCTTTTATTCAATGATTTTGGTTATTTAGAGGATCTAAAGTTTGTCATAATAATCCTCTGGTTTGGGCGGGGTCATGCTAGGATAGCCCTTTCGCTTACGGACTTGTTCAACGTACTCTCGAGCAAGACCACCGCCTTCAGATGCTGGTTTCATTGGATCTCCAGGAACTTTTGCCCAATGACTGAAAATCATCTGAGTGAATGCCGATCCACTGGTCTCGGAACGCAATTCAGCTACAATACCAAATGATTCGGCAACAGGAACTTCACCAATGACAATTTGGATGGGTGTGCCCTCGCGACGCTTGGTATCTATGATATTACCGCGACGCTTGGTAATGACCTTGTAAACACCACCAAGATACGTTTCGGGAACTTGGACTTCCACTCGATAAATGGGTTCCAAGAGGATCGGTTTGGCAAGAAGCATTGATCCAAAGCACGCTCGTCTGGCAGTCGGCATAATCTGGCCCGCGCCACGGTGAACTGGATCTTCATGCAATTGCACATCTGTTATCTTGAATTTGATGCCATAGAATGGTTCTCCAGATAGGGGTCCTTCCTTGGCAGCCCATCGGAATCCTTGATTAATGTAATCTTTTACTTCACGGAGGTATTGTACACCCTTGGTAGCGTCAATGAGGACATTGGGCTCGTTATCAGTGGGTCCAAAGGCCCAAACATTGCGTCCTTCATCAGTATTCCAGTTGGCTTTTTCCCTGAGGACACGTGCTAGCTGCTTGCGATCCATGTATTGACTGACTTCACCCCTTTCAATAAGCTGGATGGACTCTTCGTCAAGTGGTTCAGCAATCATCCAGATACGATTGTGCTTGTTAGGACTCTTGGCAAGGGCGGGGAATTCAGAGGTACCTTCAACAGATTCTCGAAAGACGACAATGGGTTGCGATTGTCGGACTTTGATGCGTTGGAGATCTTGCAAGTCCTTGACAGCGATTTCGATGTGCAATTCTCCAGTGCCAGCAAGAATGTATTCACCAGTTTCTTCATTAATTTCAGCATGAAGTGATGGATCGATGAGTTGCATTAACCGAAGACCATCAGCCAGCTTGGGTAGGTCAGAGGGCTTTTCAGGTTCAAGAGCAACACGAACCACTGGTTCAACGGCAAAAGTCAGTGCCTTGAAGGGCATCACGTCATCGAGATCGGTGATGGTGGCTGAGGCCACGGCTCCTCGGAGGCCGTAGAGGGCCACGATGTTTCCCGCAATCAGTTCTTCAACGCGTTCGGTATCTTTTCCCATCAATATGGCGGCCATCTGAATGTTTGCGCCGAATCTTCGGTCTTTGTCACCAGTACCTGGAACATATCCAGGCATGAGGACGTTTACCTTGTGACCAGATCTCACCGTTCCTGAGAAAATGCGTCCCATGGCAACGATTTGTTTGGCCCTCATGGGAATCATCTTGGAGATAACAATCATGAGAGGGCCATCCTTGTCGGCATTAATCATTGATTTACCAACATCGCTTTCAATGTCTCCTTCCCAAATGGCTGGAATGCGGTATTTTTGTGCTTCTTTCGGTGAGGGTAAGTGCTTACAAACCATGTCGAGAACTGCCACCTCGACGGGCATCCATTGAGAGAGAACTTTCTTGGCAAGTTCTTTTTCGTTAAGACGGTAATCATCTTCCGTGAGACGGATTCCGAGTTGCTTGGTCACTTTCTTGAGGAATTCGATGTCCTTGTTGAAAGCCGCTTCATAAATCTGATAGAGGGGATTCAGTACTCCTTGGACGAAGTTTTTCTTTTGCCAAAGCCCTTTGACGAGTGTTTGTGGGTTCTTGCCAGTTTTTTCTGCCCATACTCGTGCGAGCATAGGAACAGTTACACCGAATCGGTGGAAGGCAGATCCAAATGCCACGGTACCTTCTCGGGGATCAACACGCCATTTTTGCTTGAATTCTGGAGGAGCATAAGTATCAATGAGAATGTTAAAATCTCGGATGATTTGCTTGAAACGTTCATAGGCTTCTTCTGGGGGGAGTTTCATTTCCGTGATGAGGCGATCGACCTTGTTAATCATCAGAACTGGTCGAACGTATTCCATTAGTGCCTGTCTTGTTACTGTTTCAGTTTGTACCATAACACCTTCGACAGCATCTACCACCACGAGGGCACCATCAACAACTCTTAGGGCAGATGTTACCTCGCCAGAGAAGTCAACGTGTCCTGGGGTATCTTGCAAGTTGATGATGTAAGTATTCCCTTCATATTCGTGGACAAGGCTAATACCAGTAGTCTTGATGGTGATACCACGTTCTTGCTCGTCTTCACGAGTATCGGTGGCACGTGCCATTCCGGCAATGTCTTCAGAAAGTAGACCACTGCTGGCAAGGAGTGAATCAGAGAGTGTAGACTTGCCATGGTCAATATGTGCGATGATACCAAGATTACGTACGTAATCGAGTTTTTTCATCATTTCAACGGCTTCTTCTACCTTAAACTTTGCCATATTAGTTACCTGCCTCTTTTTGATGTCATTTTTTACTTGTTAAGTGATTCATTCGTTTTAGTATCGTTATTTTGTTGGTATTTTGTTTTTGGTAGGTTATTTTTGTATGGATTTTTTCACATTTTTTATTTACATGCTTTATGATGTGATTGTTGATGGATTCAATTCAATTACCTTCAAATCATTGAAGGTAGTTTAGATAGCTTATATTTTCTTCCTTTCTTCCTTGAAAAACTTGTTTTCAAGTGAGAAATGTTTAGATAGAGCATTGGAGTGAATATCAGATTGATATCAGAGAAAGCAACAAAGATTTGCCCGCAGCACAGCATCTTGACATTTAGTGTGATGATGTGTTTTGAGAGATGAATTCTTGATGTTTTTAGAATCCGTTCATCTGAATTGATCATAGGAGGGATGTGTTGCGATTTTTAATACGTTCTAGAATCCATTGTTGTCACATCCTTCATTTGGGTAAAAGAGAGAATGTAATGTTGTAAAATCTTACGTGTTAACAGATATTTGAATGTATTTTTAAGATCTTGTGTTGTTGCCATCCCACTCATTCTTTAGTTCCATGTTGATGTTAAAAATAAGAGGCTAGCGTTTTCTTTTCCTGCCTTTGATGGAGATGATTGTTGGAAGATTTTCCATGATAAGTATTTGTTGGCAGAATTATTGATATGTTAAGGTTTTCTCACATGTTTACTTTTAGTCATACCAAGAATCCGTTGTTTGGAAGAATGACGGAAAATGAAGGATGTTGCACGGACGATCTCTTAATTGTTAGAAAATATATGATTAATTATATAGTATCATTGAGATTATAGTATCATTGAGATTAAGATTAACGTGCGTGCCTTTCAAGAGAAATTGCTTTTCAAGAGAAATTAGGTGAATGAGTATTATATCGCAACTTTCCCGCGCATCTTTGTCGTGTTCAATGAAAATGAAAAACATTTGAATGACAGCAAAAAAACACCAAATGAGGATAAATAAAAATATTATGAAAAGAAAAATAAGGCCGCTGGTAGCGGCGCCTGGATTTGAACCAGGGATCTCCGGGTTATGAGCCCGGCGGCTTGCCCATACTGCCAGCCATGGCAGAATTCTAGGCCTGGCTAGCCCACGCCGCTCCCAAATAGCGTTTTTTCAAGAGGTGACCTTTGCCCATGATACTTTATCTGAGAGCACGTTCTTATATATTGTCATGATTGATGGGAAGACGGGAGTGGCTTCTTCTTGGTCATTCTCAGCGAATGAGGACGGTTTAGACAATCGAATGAGGACGGTTTAGACAATGGAAGGAACGCCAAAACCGAGTCCTATATAGCCTGCCAAGAGGTAACTAAGTCCGAGCATCCAGAAAATGAAGGCAATTATTCGGATGATCGTGATGAAGCCTTGTTGCCACGATCCGCCAATACCATAATCTTTGATGATGATTCCGATTCCGTTAGTTCCATGCAGACAATAGACCGTGAAAAGAAGCAGGTTATATGCTTGACCAAGGACAGTGGCAGTGAACAAGAGAATGTTTACTTGATATTGCGCCGGGAGGAAAACGCTGAGTCCCACGTTTAAGATGTGTCCAATGATGTCTAGCACCATGTAGATTCCCGTGATTTGTTGGATTCTTTTCTCAGTATGTGCTTGAAAGTCATTTCGTGCCAATTTTATCCAGTACATGAGCATTCGTGCTGAAGATGAGAACATATGTATCAGTTCCTCCATCAATTCGTGGTGGTTAGGCTGCTTTCATTTTTAATAGGACGAGAAAACTGGTGCCATAAAGGGTGAGAAGCGTGCCGATGAGAAGCAGTGTCAACGTGACGAGATGTTTCATTTTTCTTTTTTTTCGGAGATTCATAGTGGTCTCTTGAGATGTAATGCCGTCTTTAGTGGGCCAGATGCGATCAATGACTTCGTAAGCCATTAATCGGACACCATTAAGTCCATGAAAGAGGACAATGAGGAGCATGAGAACATTAATGATTATATAATCCGCGTTGCCTATTCGAGATTGAATGGAATCGATGGTTGCGCCTCTTTCAGTCAATACGGAGATCGTATGGAATCCTAACAGTAATATGATGATGATTCCGCTTAAGCGATGCGCATGCCAAGTGAATGTTCTTTCGGTTTTGTCTTCTTCGACTGTCATTTCATTCAAGGGTTTCATGTGTTTTCCACTCAACAAGTTTTTCCGTTCTTATGTTTTTCCGAGTTATTTCTTCATTTACAGATTACGATGCTTTTTGAAACATCTCATTTCTCTTGAACGATTTTTTAGTTTTCACATCAGCATCAACTTTCCATATTTTTTTTCTTGTTGTTCATCGCTTGCTTGTTTTTTCGTAGTGTTGACGGATGATCTCGTGAATTATCATTAATCCTCTTCTTGTCCGTGATCCATACCAGCTAAGGTAGCTGCCATCAACCAAATGGAATGCCATTTTACTTGATTTCACGTTTTCTGGTTGAAAGATGTTGCAGAGTTCGTTAGCTTCCATTCGGGTAAAGTTATAGGGTTCACTTGGAAGTAGAATCATTTCTGGTTCTCGTTGGCGGATCTTGTGGAGTGAAATGACTGGATAACGATCGTTTTCATTGCGGAAGACATTCCATCCGCCTGCTGTTTCGATGAGGTCGTGAATGTAAGTATCATGATTGATGGTCATCCAAGGGTTTTTCCAGATGGGACAAAACACGCGTGGTTTTTCAGCGACATCAATCGTGCTTGTCCAAGTCTTGACTTCCCTGATGATCTTTTCTGTTTCAAAAATGATCCGTTGCACGGAGAGATCGTCTTCAATCATTAGAAGAAGAGCAAGCTGATTGAGCATTGTTAGAGAATCTTGCACGGTGCGCGGATAAGTCACGAAAACGGTAGTAAATTGTTGTAATTGTTGAACATGTTCTAATTTTTGCTCTTCCTTGTTGACGATTACCAGATCAGGTTGTAATTTCTTAATGAGATTGATTTTGGGACTTTTACTTCCCCCGACGATCACCCGTGGCGGATCTTGAGCCTTGGAGGGATGGATGCAATAGCGGGTAACTCCGATGATCTTTTCTTCGAGTCCGAAATCGAAAAGTGTTTCCGTGATGCTTGGCACGAGAGAAATCACTCGTTGATATTCATCACGTGGAACTTCATGGCCAATGGCATCTATGATTAAATTCGATTCGTTCATCGAGCAGTGTCACCCATTTCGTCATGTAAAGGTATCATTGCGTGTCCTATTAACGTGTCGGCATGGGCAGTAGGGCAAAAGAGGAACAATTATTAAGGGAAAGGAGAGAAGGGAGCTTGGAATGGGAATATCGTGGTGAACTGCAGTGAAACACTGGGCAATCTGCGGGACAAGGAACGCGGGAAAATACCTAGAAATTGGAAGGAACATTTTAGAAGAAGGTGGTTCTGCCGTTGATGCCGTAGAAGCGGTCATCAAGGAAGTGGAGGACAATCCCTTAGATTGGAGTGTTGGATACAATGGCTTCCCCAACCTACTTGGTGAAGTGGAGCTGGATGCCTCCATTATGATTGGCTCTACACGTGCCGCAGGTGCCGTTGCCGGCATCAAGCATTATCGTCATCCCATTTCCATTGCTCGGAAGGTGATGGAGTTAACACCTCACGTCCTTTTGGTGGGAGAAGGTGCAGAGCGCTTTGCCCAAGCGATTGGTTTTTCTCCGACTGACCAATTGTATGATGAAGAAGTCAAGATTTATCATCAAAATATCATGAAAGGAAAGAAAATGCTAGATGGCCTGAAAGTTCCTCAGGAAATAGAACAATTGGCGTGGCGATATGATAAATACATCAAGGAACAGTTAGCTTCTTTTGATTATCGCGGTTGGTACCTGAAATTGTCCGAAGAGTATCATGGCACGGTTAATGTCATTGCTCTCGATACCTCGGGTGAACTATGTAGCGGCGTCTCCACTAGTGGTCTCGCTCTCAAGTTCCCGGGAAGAGCTGGCGATAGTCCCGTCATAGGTGCTGGAAATTACTGTGATCGTCGATATGGTGCGGCTGCTTGTGTTGGTACTGGTGAACTGGCTATTCGCCTTGGACTAGCACGGTTGGTGGTGGCTTATCTTTCGATGGGAATGTCACCGTTAGATGCAGCACGGAAAGGCCTTCAAGAATTATCTCTGCTAGAGACTAGTGGAGTGTTACAAGTCTTAACAATGGATGCACGAGGCCAGTGTGCTGCTGTTTCTAATTCCAGCACGCTTCACTATTACGTGGCGACTTCTGAAGAACCAATGGTAGTAAAAAAGGAAACGTACCACGTGAAGTTGATTAATGATCATTAAATGTCTTAATGTACTAGTTTCCTTCATTTTTTCTTTCAGAAAAAGGAGATTTAGTTCGTGAGTCACTCACGTGATTAACGTGCTGTTTGTTGGTACTTTCGCGAAACGGTGAATTCAATAGCATTCTTGGACAATTGATGATTTAGGGTGGGTGATGCAATGAAATTTTTTAGAATGATGAAAAAAACTCCACGAGATGACGAAATTACTCCCTCAGAATTGGCAGAATTGTTAAATAATGGCGAAGAATTGCAACTCATTGATGTGAGAAATCCTCACGAATACCGCATCTGTCGCATTCCTAGTTCCAAGTTGATTCCATTGCCAGTCCTTCCACGACACCTAAATGCCTTAAACAAAAATCAACTCATCATTGTTTATTGTCATCATGGAAGGCGATCGGCTCAAGCCGTGGCTTACTTGAAATCGATGGGCTTTGATCAAGTGAAAAATCTTGTAGGAGGTATTGACGCCTATTCACGTGAGGTTGATCCTTCCATCCCTCGTTATTAGCGGAAGGTACTCACGACTTCGAGACGAAAGGAAGATAAGAAAAGCCACGGATAAATTTCTATGCTTTTTCCATGTCGGTCAGTTCGTTCCTTCATGTTTTGATGGTTATGAACGCAAAATTTTCTCTGGAACCAATCTCTTTCATTTTTTTTACGATTTCGTGGGCTGATGAGAGTGCAGTTCGCTTGTGACGGATGATCTGAAACAGATCATGTGATCGAATGACCTCAATGCCACCTCTGGCCGAAATCACGCCATCAGAAGCTATGATTAGCGAATGATTAGAAATGACGGTAAGATGACCTGATTCCATTCGTGCTTTCATTTTTTCAGCATTGATGTCCGCTGGTAAAAACTGTGCTCTGGGATAATTGATCCGAGCACTAAAAGGATCAATGGTTTTTCGAGTTAAATCAAAGTGAAAGATGTGATTTTTTCCTATAGATGTCCAGTAAAAGTCATTTCTTTTCAGATAACCCAAAACTAATGAGAGTTTAGCGTTTAAAAATAATGAATCTGTAAAAAAATGTTCATTCATTCTTAAAAAGAGATTCGTGATGAGTTCTTCCCATTGCGGCAAGTTCCTCGGTAATTGATGATCTTCATTGATTTCAAGATATTTCTGAAGAAATTCAAGCGTCTTCATCGCTGTTTCCTTGTGGTCTTGTGTTTCCACGAGCATCAGAACCACTCGTGCTTTATCAAGGAAGTGAAAGGCAAGAGCATCATGTCGTCTCTTCAATGGAGCCTTTCCAAGCCCTTGGGTCAACACGATGGTTCTGGCTTGGTTCGTCACGTGTTTCACGTCAACTTGATTTCTGATCAAGTCATCTGGTAAAATTTGTCCGAATTTTTTCGTGGTCTCTATTTTATACGGAAATTCATCTGTCATGGACGTGCGCTCCGTTTGTCGGGGATGCCTCTGTTCTATTTAGTTAATATATGTGGCTTTTTAATATACTTTGCATCGACGGAGAACAACATAAATCCTTTTATTGAATTACTAGCAATGGTTACATGCTCAATTGTAAAGAAATAAAATAGCGGCCGTAGCACAGCCTGGATATCTTTCGCCAAAAAAAGACCAGAGAGTGCGCCTGACTTCGGATCAGGAGGCCGTGGGTTCGAATCCCACCGGCCGCGCCATTATTTTCTCTTTTTCTTAGAATTATAGGGAGGATCTTCATTGGAACGCGATGACACTTGGAGAGAAGCGATTGGGACCCCTCAGATTGATGTAGACGTGCCGAATGGTTCCAAGGGGTGTTAGAATCTCTCTCGATGTGAAGAAACACGGATCCTAAGGCTTTGCGAAAAAGTTGGACACCATTGAACCCTCATTTTCAAGGTTCGTTATTTCTCAAAATGTGCCGATGAAAAACGGATTAAAGGGGAACATCGTCGCCTTGTTCGGAGCTCCTGCCAACAAAAAGCAACAGATCTGCTTCCTTTTTTCACGATTAATCGGCATGCTTCCTCACGTGGGTGAGCATTAGTAAAAACTTGGGCGTGTTTCTTAAATAACAGAGTTTGGAAAACTGGGTCGTTGGATGTGGTTCCTTATGCGAGTGGCGTGCTGCGCGTGCAAGAGGGTTCATTCACGTGCCTCAATTTAGTCGAGAGTGCAATCGGGAGTTGTTTTTCCCTTCGAAGCTGGTGTGCAGCTTTTTAGGCTTCATTCCGGTTGATGTGTTTGCCTGTTACCAATGTTGCGTGAAGATCTTCTTGAGAGGAAACTTTGATAAATGATGGAAATGGTTGTGGACATGAGCAAAACAACCACGAAGAAAGAAATGTTGACAACCGTGAACGGAGAAAAGTGAAATGCCAAAGAAAAGAAAATCTGGAGGAAGATCCAAAGGATCTAAAGGACGAGACGAATACGTGGCCTGTTCAATGTGCGGGAAACGGGTACCACGCGGAAAGGCGAAAAGAAGAACCCGATACAAAACGCTCGTTGATTATCAGATTGGCCGTGAATTAAGAAGGCAAAAGGTTTATGTTCCCCGAATTCCAGAGATCGTATATTATTGCGTGAATTGTGCAGTTCATCGAGGAGTGGTTCACATTCGCTCAAAAGATGAAAGAAAGCATTATTAGAAGGGAAGATGAGAGAAAGAGAATTTTTCTCTCCCCTTCTTTTCCCCAGTTATTTGTCGTGCGAACGTGAGCACGGGTATCATGAGCACGATTTTCTTATCCCTTTTGAATCATTATGTTTTAGATAAAGAACGAAGGATCGTTGTTGATTCATTCATTTTTATTCCAGTTAACTTGGAAGTTCGTGATGTTCGACGATCGTGAGTTCTCCTTTTTCCCACTCATTCATCATCGTGTTTTGGTTATTTTGTTGTAATTGCGATGGGTTCATGTGACCAAAAGGGGGGGATAGGTGAAGCAGCTTCCCTTGGTGATGATGATTTGCAAATTCTTGATCATTTCATTAGGCAGTGTCCAGGTTGCTAGCGGGATGACTGGAAGCAATAATCTTGGCGGCCATTCATTGGGTGGAGGAGTTTGCACTTTCAAGTGTATTTCCGTGAAACTCGTCAAGAAATCTTCCTTAACGGAGGTAGCAAAATCAGTAGGGGTGGCACCAAGATCGATCGAATGTTGGGAGTTGATATCTTTTTCTGGAAAAGAAAGTGGCATTGAATCGTTGGGAGTCAATTTCACGTTGATTTCTAGGTCCTTTTTGGGATGTGGACAAATCCATTGAAGAGTAATCGTGCTTTCTTCACCCCAGTTATGGATGACCACGGTTCTCAAGAGTTCATCTGGAGACAAGTACAGCCTTCTTGTTGCTTCACGTGGTGGAAGTGTCGTGATGATTGGGATCATTTTCTTTCTTAGCAGCTGGTCAGCGATATGTTGGTGAATGGTAGTGAAATCTTTTTCTTCCATTTCCGTGATGATGAGGGGTATTTCTTGTAATGAAGAGGTCATCAAGTTGTTTACAGTTTTTATCCTAAAGGCTTTCATTCCTGGATATGAAGGTGAGATTTTCGTGGGATCGCACACGATGGCAACGCTTCGTGAGTCGAGTTTTTGATATAGAGATTGCGTGTGGACGTCGGTGCTTGAGAGGAATAACCCCAGGCCGGGATGCGTGTGAATCCATCCAACGATGAATTCTCCTCTTTCCATTCGTTCTGGTGGAAGAACGGAGAAGATTTTCGTGTAGTCGTGAACTTCAACGTGATATCCAGACCCTACAGCAAGAGGGATGACGTCAGTAATGATGACAATATGGTCTTCCGTAAATCTACCTACTAGCACTCCTAGGACTTCTTGCCATTGGGAGCGTGGCAATTTTGGATGTGCGTGTTTCATGGCGAATTCTAGGAATTTCTTGTAAGCATTCGCCTTCATGTGGATGATGCCGTTCATTTCAGGTGATGAGATGGTTACCTGTTTTAAAAAAATTCTTGAAGCACAACATATTTTAAAAGTGGTGGTTGGATGGATGTCGAAGATAATCTTTTTAGTTGAGACCGCTAGAAGAAGCACGATGTGGGGAAGTGTGTTGCATGAAGATTCCAGCAAAAATGAGGACATATTGCCGTAAATGTCGATCACATACTACGCATAAAGTTTCCATTGAAAAAACACGGCAACGGGGTGGCGGTAGGAGCAAGGGTCAACGACGGAAGAAACGACATACGAAGGGATATGGAAACAAGGGTCGGTATTCAAAACGTCCCATCAGCCAGCGGAGTCGAACTTCAAAAACTACAAAACGAGTTGATCTACGGTTAAAGTGTGAGACTTGTGGTAAACAATGGGCACGAAGCCGCCCCAGAGCCAAGCGAGTTGAGTTAATTCGTTAGATAGTTGGAATAAACATTAATTACTATGAGGGGGACTTGCCTCAAGGAGTGTAGGAAGTCCTTTTTTTTGTTTTATTTTTTATTTTATTTTTCTCGTATGGTCACGATCTTTTTGTAGGGTGCGGAGCTAATGTCTGAAGATGATAAGGAAAAAGGAGAAAAAACGTCTCAAAACCAAAATTTTCGTGGGAAGAAACAATCTCGTAATTCTGGAAAAAGTCGGCGTGGATGGACGACATCGCGTGATGTACTCTCTTTTGGGAACGAGAAGCCTCGTCGTCGTTTTTCGTCTTCATTTCGATCTTCCCGATCTTCTAACGGAGTTCCAGCGAGACGACATCGCGATCGAAAAAGACGAAAGGAACATCATCATGTCTCTTCTTCCTCATCGTCACGAGTTCGAAATGGTCGGATGGAGCCGAATGATGGCCGAGGAACCATGGTATCTTCAAGGAATGTGAATTCTGATGGGGTGCCATCAAGAAATAGGAACATCCCAAAGACTCCCGAAGAGATTGTAAAGCGGATGGGAAGAACAAAAAAACGGATTCTAATTGAATTATACAAGGACTCTGTCGGATACAAGAAACTTAGCAAGATTTTAGGAGTGGGGCTGGATACCATTCGGAGCCACATCAAGTCAGGAAAGTATAGTACCTCTCTGCTAGAAATAGGTCTCGTCGAACGGAGTGAGAGTGGTGGGTGGCAGCTTACTGCCCTGGGCCTTCAAGTTTGTGAATTATTGCAACAAGATCCAGAGTTGAGAGCCTTTTTCTATTAACAACAACAGTCTACTAATGATCATTCATCAATTAGTCATCTTTCCATTTTTTCTGTGAGACTCACGTGATTCTTGTCGTTAGTCTAGTACATTATCGTCCAGTTTTCATCATTTTTCAGGAGGACAAGGATATTTCTTGAAAATTGATGTTCTCCTTGCCCTAAAGGGAGGAATTGTCCAGGGGGAAATCTATGATAATCTTGTCATGAATCCAATTCATTCTTCTTTCTATTTCTTCGTGGCCTTCGCTAGAAAACAATATTTCTGGTTCTGAAATTTGAAAGGAGGCCATGGCGTTGGCAAGGGCAAGGGACGACTCGATGTTCTTGCTGATATGCCAGCCATGGATGAATCCAACCAGGAATGCATCTCCAGCACCGGTAGGATTTTTTACTTTCGTGGGGAAGGATGGAGATGAATATAGCCTGAAGGAGGGCTGTTGGCTCCCTTTCTGGTGGAGCGTCATGCTTAGTTCGGCACCCTTAGCTCCTTTCGTGACGATGATCATTTTTGGTCGCAGATTTTGCCATTGAATCTTTCCGTGATTCCTTTTCTGAAGATCTTTCAAGATCATTTTATGAATTGTTGAGGCGTTCCATTCTTTTAACAGTCCTTCCGTGATCGTTGGAGGGCATAAACACATCATTTCTTCTTCAGAGATCTTGATGACATCAACGGAATTAAAGAGTTCTAGGTTCCAAAAACGATGTCCCACGACTTGAGATGTATTGGGGTTAATTTTTCTAAGAAATCCTTGAGGATCAAGATAAAGAGGAATGTCAGTCTTTTTTGAGAGGGAAATGATTTCATTTGGTAATAATTCATAGAACACGGGGCTTATGATGATGGCTACATGTTTTTTTCTCGTGGTTTGTTTAAAGTGTCGTGTCCCTAATTGGGTGAGTGGGATGTGACCGGCATTAGAAAGGAGAGAGCTCTTTCTTGCGCCACTTTCGACATATATATGCTTGAATATGGTAGCTTTGGATGTAAAAATCAAATGTTCTGTTTCGAATGGGCTTATCATCTTTTCTTTCTTACTAATGAACTGACGCATCAGAATCTGAAATTGCTGAAACTGCGCTCTCGTGATTCGTGTATGAAGGCACGGTTGATAGCCAAGTTTTACTAGCAAGGGAGCCTGAAAGCGGGGTGGACCTCCTAGTGATTTTTCGTCAGTATTTTCTCGTGAAAATGAATCCCAGGTAAAGTTGCCAAACACGTGGACAGTTGAGTAGTAGTTAGTTTGGATGATTCTGAGCTTTTTCACCTTCTTCAACAACCCTGAGTATTTCTCTTTCAAAGGCTCTGAGAGTTGAAATGGTCTTTTCAATGGTGTTCTTGACTTCACCATGCCAATTGATGGGAGTAAAACTCCAATCATAGTTTAATAAATTCAATAATTGCTTGTTTTCTTTCTTGATCTTTAATTGTTGACGTGTTGTTTTGAACAAAAAGGTGAAGCGTTTTTTTATCAAGAATTTGTTCATCCAATGGAACTTCAATTGGTCAAGTGCTTGAATGAGCTTGTCAGGTTCGATGTCCATTCTAGAGAATCCAGCGTCTCTCCAAGCTTCTAGGAGTTCTTGTAAAGTGATATCCTCTCCAGCGATTAAGTATTGGCGAGAGGGATATGATTCACTGAGTACGTGCTTGCAAGCTGACACCGCTTCCGACACGTGTAAGAGGTTGATTCTATTTTTTCCCTTATTTTTTCTTTGAACGAGAAATTGTAGCACTGGTTCTTCATTTAGCAAGTAGTCAATCATCAATTCGCCGATGATGCGGTTTTCTCCCAGCCCAAATAGAAATGGAAGATAGACCACGTTAATGGGGAAGAGTCGTTCCACGACGTATTGCTGTAGGTGATGAAATTCACTTTCGAGGGCCTTGATGAATCGTGGTAGTGAACGAGAAACCGAACCTAGCTGTCGGGGTATTTGATCATTTATGGACGACTTTCTTCTTTGATTCGTGGGACCAAAAACGAGCGCACACGTGACGTGTATTATTTTTTGAACGCCATTACCTAAACAAGCTTGGAAGATGTTATCAACCGTATTTTCGTAGTCGATTCTAGCTTTTCTCTCTGGCTTCAAGTTCCAAGGTATTCGAGAAAAATTGATGCAGGCTTTCACGTCTCTCGTGATGTCCCTCAATTCATAATAATCTTCAATGTCAGCCCAAGCGACGGAAAAATTGCCTTCTTTTTCTGAAGCATTGATGAATGCCTGTCGTGACGGATGTTCCGGAGGGATGTTGAGAACGAGATGCCAGTATTTCTCATTACTTTTAGCCATTTCGTCAGCAAAATGCCTTCCTACAAATCCCGTCGCTCCTATTATTAGGAGTTTTCTTTTCATGGTGGTTGCATCCTAGGATTCTTCGTCTTTTGCGATGGTATCTGCCAGATTCTTGAGTTGCAATGCTTGTCGCAGTTCTTCTCGTTCTCGTTCCAATTCCTTGCAGCGTTTTTCCAGTTCTTGGTATCGCTTGGTCCATTCTTCGTTGAGTTGGTGCATTTGCTGGATGAGTGCTTCTTGATCTTGTTGAATCGGAGCAGAAGGCTGCTCCTTGCTAATTTTTTGTTGCAGTTGTTGAATGATGTTTTCATAGTATCGCTTGAGTTGTTCAATGTATTCTTCTAGCTGCTTTTTATGTTGTAATAGTGCCTGATTTTCGGTTTTTAGCTTCTCGATCTCTTGTTCCTTGTCATTAAGGCTTTTTTGCAAGAGTTCGATGTTTTGGTGCAGTCCACTGAGGGAGTTCACGATGTTATCGAGGCGATTCCTGACTTCATCCGTGATATCCGGATAAGCTTCTGAGAAGGTATCATATACTAGATCTCTGATGAGGCTACCTAATTTTTTTAACATCGTTCTTGTATCTGAGATGGAAACATATCCGCCCCTAAATCTCGTGTTATCTCTTAACGATTCTTGGAGGAATCGCTCGATTTCTTCATCAATCTTATCTAAACACTGATCTAGGACTCCATCTAGGATGCGGACCACGATGACGCCGACATCTGTTTGGGACACGACTTTCAACTCCTTGTTGCTAATGGCATCTACCATGAAGAAAATATCGCTGGGTTTTTTTAAGTGTTTGCCATGAAAAGAGAGGAATTGGAAAGAATCACTCATGAACTTTGAAAGAATTGGAGCAATGAATCAATGACAGAATCCACGTTCTTGTCGTTCATGATGAGAATTCTTTGATCATTCTCTAAGGTTGGAGGCTGGAGAGAGAGTACTTTTTGAGAAGGATGAATGAGCAGAACTTTTTGATATAACTGGCGATCCAGTGCGTCTTCCACTTGTGCCCAGGTCTCCGTGATTTCTTTTTTACTGGCAGCTGCATCTGGGGGGATGACCATGAGTAATCGGAGATGTTCTCTTGCGAGGAGAACAAAGATGGAGGATTTCTGCGTGAACACCCCTAGATTGAGATTGGGGAAGGTCTGCTTGATACGATTGGCAATTTCTCGTGCAAACTCAATCTTGGTACGATATGAATTGTCTTGGTGAATGAATTCCTTGAGCATATCTAACTTTTTCTCTTCAAGCCGGTTTTGCAGGTACTTGATGGCTTCGCGTGGATTACCATGGGAATAGGCATAACTAGCCTCGATGTCGGCATTGTCCAAGGGCCAATAAGGGTTTTGGGCTTCTGGTTCAAGGTTCACGCTCGTCCAAAATTTTTGAAGGATGAGCGCAGCATATTGAGCAAGATCTTGTCTCGTGAATCGCTTGAGCACCACGGGGGGTTCTAATCGGGATTGAAAAGCGGTGCTTGAAAGCTCCAAGATTCGATCCCATAGGCTGGTAATGCAGGAGAGTACTAACACGAAATTTGGGACTTCATTCACCAATCGCTTGATGCTTTCGAGGAATTGCAGCTCGGCTTCTTGTCCCATTGAGATGAATAATGATTCTAGTTCGTCAACAAAAAAAACGATGGGCACGGGCGCCTCTTGCAGTAGAACCTTGATGCCTTCTAATGCGAGACCTTCGTCATCCATTATGGTCTTGCTGATCTTTAGTGAATCTTGATCAATTTCTAATCCAGTTAACCATCTTAGAGCATACTTGCTCAAGGAAGGATCTGTTTGCAACACGAACAAGGCTTCAATCATATTTGCACAACTACCAGCATAACTATGAAGGGCATTCTCAATGGATCCGTATCGGCTAACAACTTGTTCAGCAGCGTTCTTGAGGAGAAACTTGCCATGCGCACGGATGATAGAAAAGTAAAAATTGGCCATGATGCTATTTGGTGTAGTCGGTGGGGGTACATATACTAGTAGCACATCAGAGAGTCGTGAATGCAAAGTCCAATAAAAATGGGTCTTTCCAAGGCCTGCTTCACCTAGTATGGGGAGTACTTTAGGTATTTTTGTCTGTCGAGTCATTTCTACTAATCGGCGAATTCGTTCCTCGGCTTCTAGGCGTGGACGTGGGAGATCAATCACATCTGGCATGTCTGCTCGAGAAATGTAGCGACTGAAAGGATTTTGTTGGATGATTGCCATTGCTTTTTGATGAGACATGATATTTTTCCCTCTAATTACTTACCCTATCTTCATTCCCATTCCAAATCTTTGTTCTTTCTTCATTTCCTTCTTTAATTTCTCAAAACGCGTGTGCATTCGCTTGAGAGAAAGTCTTTCTTCTTCTTGGTTAGAATCATACTTTTTAGCTCAATCATCCGCGAGATTCTGCTTGATGCAGCATCTAGATTGTTCTTCGATTTTGGTCATTGCTGTTGAATGGTCACGTAATAAAAGACGCCATTAGGTGTCCAAATACCATCTGGTGCATCACGTGCGGTCATTGCTCTTTGTAAGGTAATTTTGCCTTCGTGATGGAGTTTCAAGAGCAAGTCATCTAGTCGCTTGCAGATCTTTGGGTCATGCTTTTCTTCATTCATTCCTAGCTGTTTTAAAATGATCTTTCGGAGTTCAGGGAGTTGAACTAGTGGTCTCATGTCGGTCGCCAATTGATGATACGCCTCTGTCACGAGTCCAATCAGCTGCTCTTCAGATACTTGTTCTAACATTGTTTTGGGATCGGGATGCGGTCGTGATCCATTGGGAACTTGAAGGGTCTCTTTCAACGCTTGTTTTTTCCAATACATTCTTCCCTTCTCGGTAATCACGTAAACCTTTCTTGTTCCTCTCTTTAACTTGACGAGTCCTTTTTCAGCAAGTTTTCCTAGCAGTTCTAATTCTTGTTCACTCCTTGCATAATATCCATTTTCCCCTAGCCACTCCATTAGTTGTAACAGGCATATTTTCATCATTGCCACGCTCAATCCCGTCTCTGTTCATCTAAACAAAAACAAGGTTATCTCGTGAAAAAATCACTGGTAACATCACGATATTAGGAAGAATGCAAATGCTGGATGAAGGTCTTCTTGGCATACATGTCAAATCTTCTGATGAGCATTCCAGATAGACTACGACATCATTTTTCATGTACTTGTTTTATTCGTCCTCATAACTCGTTCTTTTTGTTCATCATTACCAACTTGTCTTGCAAAAAGGTATTTAAGAATAATGCATGGAATAATATACATGACAAGATGTGAGATTTCGAGATCAGAAAGCTAGTATGAAGTGGGTGTAGAAAAATGCCATATAAGACCATAAGCGTGAATATGGAAGCTTATGAAGCTTTGCGGAAAGAAAAACGTGAGGGGGAATCTTTTAGCGACGTGATCCTCCGTCTTACCAAAAAACCAAATTTAGAAAAATTTATAGCGCTATTAGGTGTTTTGAAAGATGAGTTAACAGAGAAAGACGTCGAAGAATTCATCAAGACATCGAAAGAGGCCTGGCAAGATGGCATCCATGGTAATACTTGATACGGACTTTCTTTCTTATTATCTCATTGGTCATCCAGCTGCCATTAATAGGCTAGAGTCATTGTTACGAGATGAGATGATGCTTGCGACCACGGTGATAAATAAAGCAGAAATGTTTTATGGAGCCTACAAGAAGGATTGGAGTTCAAAAAGGCTCTCAGCATTGCGTGGTCTTTTTGATTCGCTAGAAATCATTGACTTTGGTTCTCAAGCAGCTGAAATTTATGGAAAACTTAGAAGCGACTTGATCAAGCAGGGTGCAGATATAGGGTTTGCAGACGTGGCCATTGCAAGCATTGCCTTAGAAAATGATGCTGCGGTAGTGACTGGAAACGTGCCTCATTTTAATAAAATTCATCAATTATCGGTCATTCCATTTAATCCAAGATGAGGTGAGAGGTCTTTTCAGTTGCCAGATTTCTCCTTTTGAACCTATATTCGGAGTCATTCACTTGTCCTTGGAGAATTATAAAGAAACAAGTAAGTTTTAAAAACGTCTTTTAAATGACGGGAATGACTGAATCTCTCAAGATCCATATACAATGGGCTCTGATAACTAAGCGCGTGGCTCTCCATCATCCCCATACTAGACCCAACCAGAATGAGCTTGATGTTCGTTTCAGAGAGAGTGTCACCCACGATTCGTTCGAAATGACTAACAATCGTGGAATCACTCTTTACGAGGTAAGGAAACTCGTCAATGATTACGATGGCTAACTGGTCACCAATGCATTTTTTAAGATGATCAAAAGTCTCTTCGAAAGTATTCACCAGTGGTTCATAATCATTCAGAATTTCAGCTACTCTTCGAGCAAAAAGCATCGCATTGTCCTCAATCTTTCCTTCATCACACAAAAAATAAAAGTACAATCCCTGTCTTCTGGCTGCTTCAACAGACAACCTCGTTTTACCAGCACGACGCCTTCCATAAATGACGATGAGTCGGAAGCCATTAGTCCGAAACTCTTTCAACAATGCTTGGAACTCACTTTTTCTGTCAATGAACATCATGATTCATATCATCATGTAAACATTCACATTCAATTCACAAATGACCAAACAACAAGGAGAACATAAAAACGAGAACAACAAGGCTGACAACAGATCATAACCTGAATGTAAGCGAGAATCCCACCAATCGAAGCACGTGACGACAAGAATAAGGTAATTGAAAAGGTTATTTTACCTTCAATGAATCTAATACAAGTACAAACATTTCCCGAGAACCTTGCATCGGAATGATGGCTTAGCTTCCAGCTCGTAGTACATCTTACCTTATCAAAATAACAATAATTGAGCTATTAATGAATTCTTAGAGGCGACTTTTTCATCATCAAGACAAGATGTAAAAAAAATCGAGGAAAAATGCACCAACATCACGGCAAATATCTTTCTTGAATGAACGTATGACAAGATTGCCTTACTTTTTCATGGATAAGGACTCCTAACTTCAAAGTTGAATTACGAAACCTAATTGAGCGATGAAAATATCGAACCCAAGAGAATCGCCAATATCAAGAATGATTACAAGAGAAATTCAATCACATAACGTAGGTTTTTTACAAAACACATCAAGTAATGAAATTCATGACAAATCAATGGAGGAGAACGAATTAAAGGTCTCAACTGCGCGACGCCGCTAGCGCCCCCACATCTCCTAACATCCGAATGCTTTCTCTAGTGATTCCTGGGTCACTTTCACGATGTCATACACTTGTAACACGCTACCTTGCCAACTACAATCCTAACACGTGCCAGTAATGATGCTCTTGTTTCCGTTGTCATATCAAACATTCCAGCAAGACACAAGTCATCATCCCGCATCAATGTATCTAGCTGACTTTAGAACGTTGAAGCAAGAACATAACTAGGCCACTTGCAATCATCTCCAAATTCTAATGAAAGAGATCGAAAACCACTTGCGTTTTAGAATGGATGTAACATCAAAGATGATACCATCCCAGATGATGGACAATAACATGCTATCAAGACAAAAAGCTGGTCATTCCACGGTTTAATTAACTGTCAACAACACGATCCGTATATTATATGGGAGAAGGTCCATTCAAATCAAGTTACAGCCCCTTAAGTTTCGGGATGTTCTTGAGTTTTTTCCTAAATATTCATTTGCTGATAACAT
>JAJRXH010000753.1 GCA_024276395.1 archaeon | reverse complement strand
CAGCAGAAAGAAAGCCCCATGCCAATAACAACCTTAGTTTTAGAATTTTGATGACAGAAATCTTTTTCCCAAAACTGAGAATTATCGCATGTTTTATTTTACGATTCTTGAGGTGTTTGTACATGAAGTGATGTTTCAAGACACGTGATTTCTTCAATCGTCACCTCGCTTGTACAAATATCAACGAAATGATTAATGGTGCCTGAAAAATGAAGAAAGGAAACATTCTAACATTAACCGTGATACTTCTTTCAATTAAGGCTATGATGTTGGCCGGTAATACCATTCCAGCAACTATGCAAGAAACCACACCCTCCACTGCGCCTAACACTGCGGAACAGACTAACATTACCGTCATAACAATAAAAACTGATGATGTCGCTGTCAAATACTTGCAAAGTGTATACACGCTAGCAAAGAACACTACATACAACATTACCTTCATTAATACCCAAACCCTTGCTCATAACGTCGTTATTGCTGAAAATAGGACCGTCGAAACAGAAGAAGATGCTGTCGAAAAGCCTGGAGACATCCTCATTGGACCTTCTGGAAATGATCTCACTGCCACTGGACCTGGACAGTGGAGCATTCTCTGGACCACACCAGCAGAAGATACCATCGTGGTGTTCTTTTGCTCATTTCCGGGTCATTTTGCCGCTGGAATGCGTGGTTATTTCAAGATAGGGAATCCACCAGATGATCTCATACCAAAATGGGCACAAGGTGGATTAATTCCAGGGTTTGGAGCGTTAATGTCACTACTAGTACTCATTCCAGTCAGCGGTTTCATCTTGAAGAAAAGAAAGGAATGATGATGAAGGAACGCTTTTAGTCAGATTTCAGTTATTTTTATTGCCAGGACCTCATTCTCTTTTTTATCTTCTTTCAAGAGATTCGCATCTGTCCAACTTGGCGAGATCACAACTCTTTTATTTCTAGTGATGTAAGTGGTACTAAAAAATGAAATATAAACTCAATCCATCAGAAAATCTGGAGATGTGATGCAGTATGAATGATCCCGTCAATAACATCAGATCACTTAATCAACACTTTCAGTTGTCTTTTTATCAATCTCTTCGGAGATACATCTCCCTAACAAAACCAAGAGTTGTCCTCTTACTTGCCATTACCGGAATTTTTTCTTACATCATAGGCGTGACAGGCAACTTTACGATGTTTGATGTGATTGGTGCCCTTTATATCGGTTATGCTTCATCGGGAGGAGCCATGATGATTAATAGCTATTTCGATCGTGACATTGACATTCTCATGCCCCGCACTGCCAAGAGACCCAGTGTATCACCACCACCCATCACACCACCAGAAAAAATGTTAATAATCGGGCTAACGCTAGTAGTTTCTTCTGTAACTTTAGCTTACTTGATTTTTAATTTACTCACGGCACTTTTCGTGTCCTGGGGTGTCATCTCATATCTTGCCATCTACACTTTATATCTTAAGAGAAGATCCGTGTGGAATACGGTAATTGGTGGTCTCACCGCGAGTACACCCGTATTAGTTGGGTTTGCTGCCGCCCTGGGCCAAAATGTGGGAATAGAAGGCTTACTTCTAATACCCTTAGAAGGATGGTTATTAGCAGCGCTACTATTCCTTTGGAATCCATCGCACACGTGGACCCTAGCAACGAAATATCTCGAAGATTATGCCCGGGCTGACATTCCGATGCTTCCAGTTGTCTACGGCGAAAAAATTACAGGCCAGGTCGTATTTTCATCAAGCATCATTCTCATCATCGACTCATTCATCATTGCTGGATTGATGACACGATGGAATGTTCTCATCCTTTTATTGTTAATCTATCCTAATTACAAGTTACTAGCTGCTAGCTGGCATTTCTTACAGAATCCTTCCAAAACGAGTGGAATAAAATGCTTCGTGGCACATAACATCTGGCTAGCACTGGTATTTGCCATTTATACCTTGTATGTATTTCTAGTAAAGATTTTTGGAGTCTCTTTTTCCTTACCGTTCTTCGTATGAAATCTTTTCAATAATACCATGACCCAATAGACGGCATTCCTTCATTTTTTTACTTTTTCATAATCTTTATCTTCAAAAAACCCTAACTATCTACCAATATCTAACCAAAATGAGGAAGACGTTCCAAATACTCATTCCTTCCTTGGATTGACCTCTATCAAGACTAAATACCCCCCATTGATTACATATCTATTTTGAGACGGAGAATGATCGAGTAAATTCCCGAACGAGAATAACGATCATTCATCAATTCCATGGCTTTTGAGAGCAATCTAAAATAACTTGATGAAAAACAAAGGGTCATATCTTTCAGATTTAAGCAAGATAGACACATTCTCATTTTTTTCTCATCATTTCTCAACTAAGAATAACATCTACTGACTCGGTCTCTCCTTCATTAAAGAGAGGTCTTCTTTCTTCCACTGTTACCATAAATGCTTCCTTTGAATCATAGTTTCCAAAAGAGTGTCTTCTTCTTGATTTAATGCTAAAGATCGTCTATATTTTAATTTAAAAATGAAAAAAGGCTCATTACAACATCTTAGATTACTTCTACGCTCATTCTGTATTCTAACTTCAAAAAACAAGTTGATGAGATGAAAGCTTTGACTTTCTCAAAAAAATGAGTAAAATTACCCGTGACCACAGGCAATCCCACGAGGACTCTTGTTTTATCCCCGCGGTGTGAGGAACAATCTCGGTCTCAACAAAAATGAATACACACTATAATTAGAGCATTCATTTCAAGAAGGGGTATTTCTTAACGATGGAGAACTCACTCCATTTCTTTCCAAGACCTAACCATTCTCCAACAGGCCAAACCATGAATATGATGAGAAGCAAGATATACACGATATGATCGTCAACGATAGGATTGTATGAAGGAACTCCCGTCGGTGGAAGCAAGGGAAATAGCGCCAGATATATTGAGATCGTAAAAATTGTAAGGCCTAAGCTAGCGGGTCTTACAAAACATCCGCTAATGAGAGCAGCTCCACCAACCAGTAATAAAGCCATGTAAGCTATATCTACCAGAATGTAGATGGGATCAGAGGCGAGAAATTTCCACAAGCCGCCCCATGGTGTTGTCTGATACGTAGCATATGCGGATGTCCAAGTCGTGCCATCACTCCAATAAAACGTGTACCTGATTGATCCCGCACCACCGTTAGTCGCAACAGCACTATAGCTATAACTCTTGTCAACGCTGGGATTAGTTGGGCCACTGATGGAAGGTACAGTTGGAATTGCCTCTTCAAGGGTAATACTGTGCAGTGCAGACCATTTGGACCACGTACCTTTGTCATCTTGTGCACGAACTCTCACCAGATAAGTTGTCGTTCCGGTTCCAGACCAGCCATGAAACGCGGTCACTAGTGCTCCAGTTGAATAAGCTGGTGTCGTTGTAGTCGTGCCATCTCCCCAATCTACCTCATAAGTAAGCATTGATCCTTCAGGATCGCTCGTGATAATGGTAAATTGGTATTCCATTCCATAATATCCGCTCGTGAGTCCATCAGGGGAAGCTGGTGTATCTGGAGGTTCATTGTTGGCGTATTCATCAAAGACAAATGAATATTGTAGCAACCATCCACTTTCATCCTGAAAATCAGCTTGATAGATTGTTGTTGATCCTTTCCAAATCTTGAAATTCCAATTGACCGTGGCATCAATATGAAGATTTCTCACGCGTAGGTTAATGAGATTGATGTTCAGTCTATATGGTTTAAAGTAATAGGTGGCTTCTGCAAGCTTTAGATCAACTGCCAAGTTCACATTCACGACGAGACTGGCACCAGCAATGCTAAATTTTTTGTCTTTCGTGACATAAACATCTGCTTTCACGGTTACCGTAGCTTGCAAGTCAATTATCAAATTCACGTATGGTGTGAGGACGATATCGTTAACGATCTGAGATGATTGGCTATCGAAATTAATCTGGAAATGAACTCCTAGTTCGGCATAAATGTGAAACTTTAAGTCAATGTTTGATTTGATCTTCGCAGTTATTTTAGCTTGGAGTTGCTTGAATTTTTGACTAAGATCAATGTCCTTGGAGAACAATTCAATGGTCTTCTCAAAATTCCAATCAATTCATATACCTTGGCTGTGGTGATATCTAAAGAATCAAGATATATTTTTGAATTGACCGTGTAGATGTCGTTATCAGGATCAACGAGTCTAAATTTTCCTCCTATCCTGATAAGATAGTCAAAAGATTTTCCAGGGGCACTTATGAGGATGGTAGTTCCTCGTCGGTCAAAGTTAGCACCAGAGTCAATGTTTATCGTGATTTCATACTCTCCAGAACGGATGAGATCTATATCCAGCGTGAAAGTAACGTTGAATCCATTAAAAGAAAAATCTTTTGAAAAGGTCCAAGTAGTATTCCAACCGATAGGAAACTGCTGATTAACGACGCTAATGACTTTAACTAGGGCATTCCATGCTTGTTCTTTCAAGGTCGAGAAAAAGATGTCATACCATTCCTTGTTGCCATCAACCGTAGCCGTGGTGACTGCTTCCAATCTAACGGTGAGAAAGTCCTGTGAATTGGCAGGGACAGGCAGATACTTTGTCTCGGAACGGTGTCCAGAACTAGAAAAGGTTATTACCAAAGTATCCCCAGGCACAGGCGGTAACACTTGATAAAAATAGCCAAAATCATCGGTAGTAGCATTTAAAATCACGTTATAGGGGTCACTTGAGAGAGAAACCAGAATTTATGCATCCGGAAGTGGAAGCAATTCTGAATTTGGGTATAAACTTTGCACTCGTCCCTTAAGTACGGCATGCCCCAGTAGAGCTTAACTGAATCGTAACGAACTGATAATCAGCTTCACCCTGTCGCGGTGGTATCACCTACTATAAGTGACAAATCCTTGTTTAGACACATCAATTCCGTAATATTGATGTGCTGGATATCTGGCATTACCAGTAACGTGGAAATATCCTTCTGATGAGTTAGTTACTTCAACGATTGGATTGGGATTTAATGGATTCATGTCTTCAGGCCAAATCGTCACTGTTGCTCCACTAAGAGGATTGCCAGTAGCTGAATCGATGATCGTTCCTTCTAGTATGAAAGATGCCGTGGAGGTTTTGTTTAACAAGAAATCAACTTGTCGAGAAATTGAGATAGAAGTAGAGCTTGAAATGGAGATGGAAACGCTCATCGTAACATATCCTTCTCTAGAGACAGTCACGGACATTGTTACTGGTAATTCCGTCCAGAACTGGTTGAATGATAGCCGTTCACGTCAGTAGATGCCGTGAAAATATCAGAAGAAACTGGATGAGTGAAAGTTATACTAGCATCGCCGACGGGATAACCAAACTCGTTTTTTACAACACCATGAATGGTTACTTCCTTGGCTTCAATGTTTGGTAGAGCGCTCGCTTTAAGAAAGTGTTCTGAGTTGGTGCTCACGTTGGTACCATTAATATTTGTTCCATTGAAATCGCTAACCATGAAAAGGAATATCATTAAAATTGTCAATCAGATTAGTCGATATTTCAAAATTATCACCAACAAGGGTCATCTGATTGGCATGTTTAAAAGAATTTTCATTACTGTAGTAAATACCCCAACAATATTCTTTTTCTTGTAAAAAAGATGGACAAATGACATGACATGTGAAGTTAATGCAAATGGTTTGAGATAATCACTGATACTTACCAATAAAAGATCCATTTCAAGAAAAAAAGTTATATACAATTTGATCATTTGATATGAAAGTGAAAAGGCGATTATTCACCTTTCTTTAGATTCATTCTCCATTTTAGAAAATTATCGAACAATGAAAATTCTCAGCAATGTAACTTTAGATTTTTCCGAAACGCTCTTTTTTTGAATATTGTCGATTAAAAATGCCATCAGGATCATGCCGCGACGCTGATTGGTGGAAGGATTCGTCATTTGTCGGCTTTTAGATGAATCAATCCGATTTTTTAACGAAATGATCGAACATCATCAAGAAATGGCGGATCTCGCATCAATGAATATGGGAACACGCATGCTTCTCGCTCAATCTTTTGGAAATGTCTATGTAACTTAATGTGATTTTCTCAACATGACTGATATGGTTGGATTCTTCTCATTTAGGAATCTGTCAATGATACAACAATGTCTGCAAGAAATTCGCCTCTTGATGGCACCGATTCATGATGAACAGTGCTGGATGAGATGTGCTAGATATCGTCTTTCTTAGGAGTTCATGATGCTTGATGTCGTCAAAACACCCATCCTTGCTGATAATGCACGCTAAATCTCAGATCTTTAGAAACATAGTGAAGAAAAAAGGAATTAAAATCCATAGTCTCACTTAGCATCCTTTACAGTGAGATTTGTAGCCTTGTTATCATTCTTCATCCGCTTTTTCATCATGATCGTATTTATCCAAGTGCTCTCTAATGACGTCCGTTCCAAAATGCTTGATGATCTCTGGGAGGATGATCTCAGCGCCAAAGTGGTCGAGGACGACGGGCAAGATTTCAGCGCCAAAGTGGTCGAGGACGACGGGCAAGATTTCAGCGCCAAAGTGGTCGAGGACGACGGGCAAGATTTCAGCGCCAAAGTGGTCGAGGACGACGGGCAAGATTTCAGCGCCAAAGT
>JAJRXH010000752.1 GCA_024276395.1 archaeon | reverse complement strand
CATGATGGCCACGATTCCTATGATGACGCTGATGAACAAGTAATTTTCGATGGTAATGAAAGTAGCACCAAGTAATGGTTTTGTTTGTTCGAGCAAGGAATACTTGTTGACCACGAACGGCCCCCATGGAAGCAGCGCTTTCGTGAGCGAGGACTCGATACGATGATAGACGTCTTCGTCTTGTTGGTTCACTGGTTGGATAAAAGAAAAGAATAGAATTCTTTCTCCAGCTAAAGAAGGAAAGAATGTTCGAAAGATTTCTTTAGAAGCATAGATGACGAGATTGTAAGGGTCCAAGTCAATGAAACCAAGAATTGGCAATTCTTTGCTGCCATTTTCTCCTTGGAGAGTGATCGTGGTGAGAGGCATTTCTAGGTCTTCGAAGAAAGCTGTTGATAGTAAAATTCCCTTTCCGTCAAGGAAATTCTTCCAGAGTTGTTCCTCTGAAATGTCGGTGTAACGAGAAGGATCAAGTAACTTGATTCCTAGGAGGTCTCTAGCACTTGAATTTATTCCTTTTATCGTAAAAGTCGTGACATCAACCTTCTCAAAGTATTCCCGTGCAATGGGAGAAGGATTATTGAAAGTAACCAAGGTTCTCGTATAATACCAGCCGTCACGGTATGAAAGGGAACCTTGTAGATTGTATTGTTGCAACCGAGTGACCAATAAAGTTGGATCATTGATGGGTGAGGTCAGAAACGCTGCATAATCTGAGTTTGCTGTTATTCTTGCAACGTCTCTTTCAATGGCGATGCTTCGTGATGCAGAAAAGGAGCTGGCTAGAAACATGATACTGAGAAAGACGGATATGATGGTAATGACGAGAAACGTGCGAACTTGATGGCTTCGCAGCTGTGATAAGGCATACAGGAGTGGTAAAGCACCGTTCTTGAGCACGCTGGCAGCTCTAGATATGAAACTGATTAGAAATGGCAATAATTGAACGGAGAAAATGCTTGCCAAGATTAGTTGATACAGCAATCCGTACATGAAGGGGGTTGGACTTGTAAAACGCACTCCGAAACTGATCAAAAAATTCGTGTTAAATATGACCCATATCATGAAAAAATTAACCACGGTCCAAATTAGGGAAGGAATTCGTGGTTGTTCAAATAGGTAGGCAATAGCTAGATAAAACAGTAAGGATCCATCCATAAACATCAAGAGAAAGTCACTGGATTTTTGAATGGCCAACAAGAACAATCCCACGAGAAATAGACCAACTGACAACAAGCTGACAATGATTCCTCTTTGTCGGTGTGTCCTAGGAATGATGGTCAGTTCGTATTCTCTTAGTGCAGTCGCAATCTCCATTTTCGTGAGACGCCAGGTGGCAAAAATTGTTGGGAGTAAGATGATTCCTAATCCCAGCAAGAAAGCAAGGATGATGCGGTCCATGGTCACGTGCAACTGGTAATTCAATCCAAAAGGCACTCCATTGGTGAAATAGAAGGATTGTCCCTCGGGTACCGGCGTGTTAAGTGTTTTCAAAGTGTACGAACTTGCGACGATGCCTCCTAGCATCCCAATGATTCCACCGAAGGTTCCCACGATCAAAGATTCTGCAACTAATTGCAAGAAGATCTCGTGTCGCTTGAATCCTAAGGCCATCATTGAAGCTAGTTCTTTCTTTCGTTCATCAATCAACAAGTAAAAAATGATGATTACCAAGAAAATGGAGGCTAAAATACTTGGAAATCCCATCATCATGTAAAATTGTTGGATGTTATTGCTTCCGATGATGCTACTCTGCCAATATTCGATGCGAGTTCTCACGATCCTAAAATTTTCGGATCCTTGTTGTTCAAGATATGTCTCTAAAGTCTTGGCGAGAAGATCTTGTTGAACCATCCAGTCTTCTGAAGAATTAGATTGTTCACGAACATTAATGGCTAATTCAGTGATGTTTCCAGTTAATCCAATAGTTTTCTGTAGAGCGGTCAGATCTACGAAGATTGATTTTTCTGCATAAAAATGAGCCTTTCCCTTGGCGTCCACTATCTCATGAACGGTAAAGTTTACCTTGATGGGCTTTATCATGGGTAATAATGCAACTTGTGCGTTAAACGTGCTTCCCCTTGTGAGTTCCAAGGATGATGCTAATGGCTTGGTAATCACGGCTGCTAAAGTTGCATTAGCTGGTGCATTTTCTTCTTGAGACCGTGAAAGTGAAGAAAAGTCCATGATGGTTCCATCTTTCAAGAAATGCCCCAACTGCTGATCTTTCGTGAAATTCAAGCCAATGAGAGCAGTGCCGCTAGTTGCTAATTCAGCAAGATCATTGGCACTCACGCCTCTAAGCACGAGACGGGGGGACGTGCCCACGATATTCGACGATAAAGTGTTATTAGAATTTATTTTCATTTCTAAATCTTGAGAAAGTAGGGTTCCTCCCTTGTAAGTGACTTGAAGGTCCAAATCCCCTAGTAATTCCATTTTTTCTCCAATTAAAGTCATTTCCACGCTATCACTCACGAAAAAAGTGGTGCTAATCAGAACAAAGGCGATAGAGACCCCTAATCCAGATAACATGAGACTCCGCCATCTGTATCGTACTTGCTTGCTTGACACCCAGAGATTAAGTCCTTTCATTGTCCTACCATCCTTAAACATTCATTTTCCATCAATTCTCATTAGTTAAAGGATCATCAGAAGTTCTTTTGTGTCTTTCATGTCGAGTTGGACATCTCGGGAATGGATCGCTTGCTTGACGATTTCATCATCGGTTTTTTTATCATCACTTGGCTTGTTAAGAAGGGTCAATGAATTATCCTTTCATTCTATGTTTTCAACCTTAACTAGTTGTCCTTCTAGTCGATAGATCTGGTCGCAAATGGCAGCTACTGCAGGATCATGGGTAACTAAAAGAATGGTCTGTTCACGTTCTTCACTTAATTCACGCATCAAGTTCATTACTTGCCGTGATGTTTCTTGATCTAGGTTTCCAGTGGGTTCATCTGCGAACAAGATCGAGGGTCGGTGGATTATCGCACGCGCGATGGCGACACGCTGTTTTTCACCACCAGAGAGCAAGTGAGGTCGTGCATCTTTTCGAGTTGATAATCCTACTCGATCTAATAATTCAGCTGCCATGAGACGTGCCTTTCTTGCAGATTCACCGTTCATTAACAAGGGGAGCATGACATTTTCGAGAGCGGTCATGCTTTGAATGAGATTAAAACTCTGGAAAACAAAACCAACATGCTGTCTTCTAAAGGCCGTTCTTTGTGAAATGGTCATTGTCATCAAGTCCTTTCCTAGAATGATGACAGATCCCTTATCGGCATCATCTAACCCCGATATCACGTTGAGAAAGGTAGTTTTTCCAGATCCTGATGGCCCAACGATGGCAATTCGTTCTCCTCGTTGAATTTCTAGGTTGACTCCTTTTAAGATGGGGGTCCTTTCATTTCCTTGCTGATAGCTTTTCCACAAATCTTG
>JAJRXH010000751.1 GCA_024276395.1 archaeon | reverse complement strand
TGTTTCTCATGCAAGTACGCGATTGTCTTCGGCACTAGATGCGGAAAGGCTTCGTCAGACGCGTGGAAGATTACTCGAATGGAAGGGCTTTGTTTATCAGCAACCTCTATTTTCCAAGCGATGAACTGTTCATCATTCTTAAAAGACGCAGTGGCTGCTATGAAATGCCATGTTTTCAATAGTTCTTTGATGTTCTCTTCTTTGATGGATATAAAACTCCATTCGACGAGTATGGCATTGACATTCGTGCGTTCTTTCCATGTTTTCAAGTAAAATTGAATGATTGTTTGTTTATCATCCATTTTTTTCACTGTCATCTCGTTAAGATTGATATTTCTCTTTTTATCTAATTTATTGGTGAATTTTTCAAGAAAATCTTGCTGTTTGGCGATATCAAGGCGGAAATAGATGGCCGTGGTGACGGGATGGAGTCCAAACTTATGGGCAAGTTTTAGTGATGGTCGATTTTCTTCGGCAATCATTAATCGGAATTGTTTTACAGAGGGAAGATTTTGAATGGACCAATTGACGATGAACCGTGTTAAGATGCTTCCCAGACCCCTTCCTTGATAAGTAGGATCAATCCGAATTCCTTCGAACCAGGCTGTTTCTCCCTGGTCGATGACTCGAATGTTTACTACACCACGGAGACAGCCTGTCTCTATATCTTCTAGCACGAAAGGTTGACAATTATTTGACTGAAGCCATTCTTGAAAGTTATCGGGCACGTAGTCTTCTCCTCCCCAGATATACTTGCAAATTCGTTTGACTTCTGTCCAGTCATCAAGCGTTGCCTTTCTGACTCTGAGCTTGCTTTGATTCATGTTCATGATTGAGTCCCTTCTCATTAGTGTTCGTTAGTACCATTGCTTTAACAATTTAAGTTTCTTCCATGTTGGGCTGTTCTTATGGTTTCTACTTTTAATTGCCATGAACTGCATGTTTTAATATTGTCTACTTCCGAATGATGTAATGAACTGTAATCAAGTAAATCAGTGAGGGAAAATGGTTTCGATCTTGAAGAAGAATCCACACGTGAAACTGTTCGTGACATTTCTCTTGATGATGATAGTTTATCTAGGGTTTTCTGCATCCATATCACCACTTCCACCCTTTGGTGATCTAATCCATCCATCTGGAAGGTTGTGGAATGCAGCTAAAACTGCCGATCCTAGCGGAGAAATCACTGTTGATTTTAAATCAGAATACTTGAAGAATGAAGTGACGGTTTATTACGATGAATGGGGAGTTCCACACATTTACGCGAAAACAAAAACAGATTTGTATTTTGCCATGGGTTATCTGCAAGCAAAGGATCGCCTCTTTGAACTTGATTTTCAACGTCGCCTCATGTACGGCGAGTTAAGTGAAGTATTTGGACCTGCTACCCTTGATCTGGATAAAGAATTTCGATTTTTGGGAATTGGTCGTCTAGCAGAGAAATCAATGACTCATTACCGTGAAAGATCGAAGATTGACCCAAGATATGCACAAATCGTGAATGAACTGGAGGCATATGCAGCTGGAGTCAACGCTTACATTTCCTCTTTGGGTGATGACCCTCCTTTCGAAATGGTCATTTTGAATTATCGACCAGAACCCTGGAAACCAGAGTATACCGCAGCATTTGCCTATTTTATGTCATGGATTTTGACCTTGGACTATTATGACCTTGTTGCCGAGCAATTAGCGGATGAGATTGAGGCTCAATATGGTCTTGCAGCATTCTTTGAATTGTTTCCAATGCAGCAAAACTTGCAGGTTTATGTGGTTCCAGGATACGGAAATGATAGTTGGCCTTTGAACCGCTCTACATCAGATCAAGATGAAAAACTTGAATCCGTGAATAGAGATTTGTTGGATGTGGCACTAAGACAACTGGAAGAGGCGCGGAAAGCTGAAATAGCATCAACCCTTCAGAATGTGCTCTTACTGATGAAAAGATGGAATCAAGAGATTAAGCCGCCTCAAAAAAGTATGATTGGATCGAACAATTGGGTGGTAGGTCCAGATAAGACGGCAAGTGGAGAGGTCATCTTGATGAATGATATGCATCTATTGTGGACTTTTCCCCATATATGGTACGAGGTGCACCAGACGATAAAAGACGATGACATCAGCCTGTATGGCTATGCTCTGGTTGGTGTTCCATACATCATATCCGGTCATAATCAGCATGTTGCCTGGGGATTTACGAACGTGGCAGCTGATTTTGTGGACATGTACTTTTACAAGTGGAAGGATACCTCTCATGAAGAGTACTGGTATGATGACCAATGGCAGGCCGTCCAACAACGTGTTGAAACGATTAATGTGCGTGGAAAGGATCCTGTTCAGTATGTTATTAATGAAACCGTGCATGGCCCCCTCTTTGAGGATGATAACGGGCGCCCCCTAGCTTTGCGATGGGCCGCCGCAAAAAATTCTACAGTGGTTCTTGCTCTTCAAACCTTTAACTATGCGACGAATTGGAAGGAGTTTCGGAAAGGTCTTGATCTTTTCGATACACCTCCTCAAAACATCGTCTATGGAGATAAAGATGGGAATTTCGGAATAACAGCAGCTGGTCACTATCCAATTCGACGCACGTTAGACACCAATGAAAGTTGGCTTCCAATTTTTCCAGTAAATGGTTCGGCTGGAAGGTATGAGTGGGTTGATTTTATCGATACGTATGAAGAAATGCCGCACACCTTGAACCCTTCACAAGGCTATGCTGCCTCCGCTAATCAACGAACCGCTGGAGCATCGTATCCCTATTTTATTTCCATATTTCAAGATGATGGTTATCGTGCCCGAAGGATCAATGAGTTCTTGCGCAAGGGAAATAACTTCACCATGGAGGATATGAAACGGCTGCAACTCGACATCGTGGATACTGCTGCTAGAAGTTTTCTTGGAATGCTTCTAGAGGATGTTCAAGGACGTGAGGATCAATTATCTTCGGCAGCTAAAACAGCCATTGATCTCATCAAGAACTGGGATGTTACCATGGACAAAGATGAGACAGCACCCCTCATATGGGCATTCTTTAGGGATGTTCTGCGTGATGAAGTTTTTGGTGATGAGTGGCGACAGATTGGTGCAGAAGATTTACCCTATCCTCAATTGGTGACATTGGAGTACATTTCCCTCACGAATGCTTCTTCTCGGTGGTTTGATGACATTTTCACGACGGATAAGGTAGAAACTAGGGCCGATATCTTCATTAGAGCTCTTGAACATGGCGTGCAAAACTTGATTAGGGTTTTTGGTAATGAGTGGTCTTCCAAGAAATGGGGCGATTATCATTTTCTACAAATAACTCACATTACCGGAGCTGATAGTCCTTTTAATGTGCTTGTTCCTCAACCACAACCTCTTGATGGCAGCTGGGCAACAGTGAACGTGGCACCAGATATGGCGAATCACCCAGGGGAAGATACAGCTGTTTACTCTCGTGTTGGACCTAGTGAAAGAATCATTATTGATTTTTCAGATCTTTCGAATTCGTTATCCTCAATTCCTACTGGTAATAGTGGTAATCCATTTAGTAAGCATTGGGATGATCAGTTCGATCGTCATCTCAATGGTAAATACCACAAGCAGTATTTTTACTTGAATGAATTAGATTTACAAGCCAACGTGGGAAAAATTGAAGTTATTTGGTACCTTCGACCGAAAAGCTAGAATAGAGTAAGCTTGAACGTGCTGTGATGATAAAAGAGAATGAAAGGGTGTAGGTACATGGAAAATCCGACAGAGGTCGTCAAAAAACCATACTTAAAAGAGAAGATCTTGGAATTCCTGGGATTAAAGTGGTGGCAAAGTTTTCTGGTTGGTTTTATCATCTTTCTATTTTTTTCATTGTTTACGAATGATTGGCGCTTGTTGTTCCTATTAGGAGTTATCATTGGTTTTCTCTCTGGTGAAAATATTCTTAAGTCTGCAAGCATTACATCCGGAAGTCTAACTTTAGCATGGCTGCTGGTGTATATCTTGGACATTTTTTTCTCTGGATTTAGGACATTGGAGGCTGCTGATGCATTACTTGCTATTGCTACTGGGGCTACCGGCCTAAGCGTGCTGTTCATCATTATTGCTTTGGTTTTTGCAGTCTTACTTGGTTTTACATCTGGTGCTTTTGGATCTTCTCTCTTTGGTGAGTGGTTACAGGTAAGGACAAGGTGGTTATCATCATCCCAATCAAAGAAGCAATAAAGATCTGTGATTTTTGCCAGTTTTTTTATTTCTCTCTTTTTTATCTTCAGTTTTTCTGATCAGCCCGATGTTTCTGTCACGAGCGGGTTCAAGGTCGTGTCATCACGTTAATCGCTTCGTGAGGACCTCTCCCCGTGATGCGAGGATAAAACACGAGGTCTCGTGGGAT
>JAJRXH010000750.1 GCA_024276395.1 archaeon | reverse complement strand
GTTGACGAACTGCTGGGAGGGTTGATGACTGCTGTGGTAAGCATGTCAGCTGAATTAAAGGCTGGTGCAGTTTCGTACGTGAGATTAAAAGATCAAGAGGTCTTAGTATCCGAGGGAAAACGCATTTATGGTTTCTTTTTCACTACTGAAAGAGATGACAATCTTCCACGTTTTGCTCGCAACATCATCACGGACTTCGAGCGTGAATTCACGAAAGAACTCGATAACATGGAAGCCGTTGACACTTCCAAGTTCGAACGTTTTCAAGAGATTGCAGATCTCAATTATGACAATTTATTCCACATTGACATTGAGAAACTAGAAGAAGTCATTCCACATCTCCAACAATTCGACAATGTCGTGCTACTAGAACGCCCATTCTATCACCAAGTCTATACAGCACTCAATGACCCTAATGCCTATGATTTCTTGAAAGATGTGCTCACCACGGCAAAATACCTACTCAAGTCTCCCATAACTGGAAAAATTACGAAAGTCAAGGGACAACGATACTTCAAACGCATCCACGTGGAGATGTCCAAGGATTATGATCTTTTCTTTGAAGATCTTAACAAGTACATCCTCATCTTGTTATTATCCAAAGAAAAAAAACAACCACTCCGAGAAATACAAGATAAAATACAGGAAATTAGAAGACTCACGGGCCTATGATGGAGTGATGATCCTACCATGAATGAATCAGAATTAAACACGGATGTTAGTGAATTTAATGATGATAAAGGCCGATCAACTCGAAAATATCTCCCGATTACTGAAATATTTCTCTCAATTCAAGGCGAAGGAAGCCTGATTGGGACACCAATGGTGTTCGTGAGATTATGGGGATGCAACATGGCCTGCACGTGGTGTGACACTCGATACAGCTGGGCACCAGAATATCATGGAAAAACACGTATCCATAAATATACCTCGTCAGAGCTCGCTGGACACCTACTGGCCAATCATTCCAATGTTTCTTGGTTCAATTTTACCGGAGGGGAACCCCTTCTGCATTGGAAAGGATTGCTACCCGTGGTAGTGCAACTCAAGGAACATGACAAGCTTACTTGCATCCAAACTAATGGCAAGCTCTTCCCACACTCGCTTGACATCCTAGATAAAATTTGCATGGACATCAAATGTCCCAGCTCTGGAGAACAAAGTAATACCAAATTTATCAGCAAGCTACGACCACAAGATGACGTGAAATTTGTCGTTGCTAGTGAAAAAGATTGGTCGTACATGGAACACGTCCTCAACACGAATCCCACGAAGGCTCACATCATCATTCAACCCGTGCTATGGGAAAATGAAGATCTCTCATCTTACTTTGCTCGCCTCCGCTGGATGGTCCAGAAACTGAAACGATCACCATTGCTACAAAAAGAAAAAATAAGAATATTACCGCAGTTTCACCAATTACTATGGCGTGATGTCCCAGGAACCTGACAAGACACGACAAACAAGCACGTAAAAGAATCTTAAAAGAGAGGCAAAAGAGAAACTCCTAATGAAACACCTAATACCTTCCATTTTCATCAAAAAGAAACACATTCTCACCAGTCATCAAGTCCCCTTCTTCTTCTCCTCCTCTTCTAGAACTTTCACGGCAAGATGCCATTCCGCATCATTCAATGCTGGATCTTTAAGATCATTAACCAAGAAAGCTTCAGTTCGTTCGAGACACGTGCCACATCTCAAGCAAGGTCGTTCTCCACCCTCATAGC
>JAJRXH010000749.1 GCA_024276395.1 archaeon | reverse complement strand
CGCTCCCATTTCTCTTTGGGCCATAATACATGTCCAAACCTTTCAAAAAACTCTTGAGTAATTCCTTGTATCCAGCACTTCCATCAAGTTCTGGATAATGTTTCCGTAACCAGCTTTGGGCCATTCCAAAGCGTCCAGAGAGCTTCCCAGCCTCATACATGTATTGTCTTGATCTCGGATTTATTGACAAAATCGATGTAACGACTGCTTGCAGCACCGCAACGTGAACATAATCTCCAATTGTCGGTCGGATAAGCGCAGCCCTACTGGATAGCCCCTCGGTCTGAACTGATCTTTCAATGATGCTTAATAAGCTCAGTTTATGCCATTGTCTTTGATCGTCCTCCTCAGCCTCTGCCACCGCCTCAATGAGCTTGTTAAATAAATGATTGAATAAATCATTTTGACCTTGAGAACCTTGAGAACCAAACCCCAAATCAACAGCATTAGCATCATTAAAAGGAAAAGATGACTGTGAATCAAAAGACTGACCATTAAATGTAGACAAGGAATCAGAACTTGTTGGAGATTTTCCCCCAATGGAGCCTAAAAGTTGTGTTGCATAGCTTGTTTCAAAGCTGACAAAACTTGCAGCTTGTTGCGGGTCCAAGACTAATTTTTCGTTATAATACACGTAGGGAACTTGTTTAACGTTAAATTGAGATGCTAGACCAGGATTTTCACTTGTATCAATTTTTGTCAGCACCACGGTCCCTGGTTCAACCAAGTCAACGATTCGCTTCAAGTGCTTGAGCACGGGCCTGCAAGTAGCACACTCTGGACTTGTAAAGACAAGGATATTAACCAGTGCAGAACGTTGTTCAGGCATCATTCTTTCCTCTTTTACTTCATTTAATATGAACCCATCGCAATAAAAAAACATTGTCTTTTACTAAAAAAACATCACGATTGCCACCCGTCCCATGGTTCAATCTTTCTAACTGCGATTTTAATACACATCTCATTTATCAAGATACTAATAACGAAAGTGATGGGAATTAATAAGAGCATAGGAAGTTTAAGAGAAATCACTGGCACAAATATCGTTAACATGATGAAAGGAATCTGAATAAGCGTCACTGTAAGAGTTTGCTTGGGATTTGCAATGATGTCAATTAATTCTGTAATGGGACTAAATGAAAAAGCAAAAATGGAAGCTCCGAATGCCATAATGATGCTCCCAAGCATTAATACAAGAAACCCAATCAGAAAAGATATTTTCTGCTCATTAGGAAAGAAAAAAAACAAATATGAAAGAGAATAATACCGAAAAAGGTGATAATAAAAGAATGATCTGGAGATTTTTTGAGAGTTATTCACTTGTCCTTGGAGTATTTAAAGGGACGAGTAGGTTTTTAAAAAACTCTTTTAAATGACGGGGAGAACTGAATAACTCTCAATTTTTTACCTTGAGGAAACGATATACCCCATTTGGCACTCCTTTAATGATCCAGATCATTTCTTCCACATTACTTAATAAATTATATAATTCTAGTAGAGTAATGAAAAAAGTAGTGGCGACGAAATTAGACAGTAAAGTGATTAACAGAAAAAATGGAGATTTTTTTCTAGATGTTGCATTAATGATCAATATAAAAGGAATGGTACTCAATACAAAAGTAAGACCTTGTAGCAAACCACCACGTCGTTGTTGCTCACTTGAAAGAAAAGAAGAAATAAGAATAGATGAAACAAGTAATCCAGGAAAAAAATCCCGATGTGCTATTAGGTAATAAAATAAAACAGAAAGCCATCCAATAGGGGTAAATCCCAAAATAAAGAGATACTGGCTCTCCTCGCACAATACTATCATTAAAGTTGTTCCAAATAACGTCATCAGCGATAATACACTTAATGAAAGGTGAAATCTTGTTATTTTGGATCCCATACTCTTTCCCGATGAATTAAGAACAATTAATGACCGTTTCACTTGAATTCCCAGTACGCACCACATCAAGAGCATCTGAACGGAAATGACGAGAAGAAACAACAACACTAACTCCCATACAAAAATTAAAGGATTTTCTTGACTTTCTATCATAATAAGCTTGACAAAGAATAAGATGAAGAGAAAACTTGACTGCTCTGGATACATTGCCAAGATTTTCGCTAACATTAGCTCACTTTCTTTGATGGGAGTGGCCAGTATCGTTTCTAGTTGCTCGGAAACATTCTGATAAGAATGAAAACTCAAGGGAATGTTGATAGCAAAAGCGAAAACTGCCGCTGAATAAAGAAGAGAAAGAGCTTTACCAGAAAAGAATGGCAGAAAACTCATCTTATAACTCTTAAAACTGGAAAAAAACAGCAAATAAACCGATAAACATAAGGATTTGAGCTGTATAAGGAATGAGACATCTTAGTTTTCCATAATCACGAGATTGAAAAGTTCTCATTCGAATTTCAGCAAGTAATATGGTTTTCATTCTTTTAAGATCCATCTTTGATGCAACTGTCAATTGATTTTACTTGTAACGATCCCTGATGTTTGTAAATAGATTATAACCAGTTAAAAGAGTTTTTTATTCTGATTAAAATATTGATACAAGGATTCTAGACATATCTTGTATCCATTAATCATTTGACTATATTTAGCGATTCCTTCTTGTTGCAAAATCTGACTTTTAAATTCATCATATGCTCTCAAATCTTCCAGAGGCATTAATATCCGGCATTTGTCCTCAAGATGCGTTAAATAAATGACCAGCTCATTGAGCTGTTGGATTAGCTGGTCGATGTTCATATAATAGCACGATCCTTTTCAGTTTGTTCATATCATTTAGATTTTCTCAAAAACACGTAAATACAGGCATCAGTAGGATTAACACCACAAGAACGTTCCTTCAACTGAAACGTTGACTCTATAATCGCAGAGATATATCCTTCCCAAAGATAGACCAAAAAGTTACAGATAGGCTGGTGATTATCAATTGAAAGAGAATGTGTATACTCTGTCGGTTCATAAACCAGAATAGAGGTGATTTTCTCTGGAGGAAGGAGACTAATTCCTTGAATTAATTGAGACGGAGACATATTAGCATGTGCTACCTGAATTCTTCGAGCCAACTCTGAACCTAACATTCGCCCCCATTCTTCGACAGATTGCCGAATTTGAGCTTCCTTGTAAATTCGCAACAACACTTTTTCTGGATATTTTTTCATAAGCGCCTCTAATGAATGCCATTCATGAGGTAATTGCTGCTGGCCAAACCACTCGAGTGTCGATAGGAATGCATTTAGTGTCTCTGTCTTAGAAATAGCTATAGAGATGACTGCGGCGATTATTTCAAGTAAAGCACCTTGCACTACCGATTCTTCTTTCTCCGCTCTAGCAGAAATATCCACATGCATATCTGGTAAGTTTCGTTCAGAAATTAACTGCTCCTCTTTCTCAACTTCTTCTCTTGTTGCAGGACGAAATTCAAATAAGGCTCTAAATCTTGGTGGTATTTCTCGATCATCCACTAGCCTAGCGAATATAGGAGTTTTAGGACCAAAAAACAGAGAACCTATGCCTCTACAGACACCTTTCACAAAAGATTGCAGCATTTGATCGGATTCGATAGGCTTTTTCCATATTCTAGAGATCGAAAGAAAAATCTCGCCTTTTCCTTGGTCTGGATGCCAACGAATCTCAACTGGCGTGAATCCCAACCCTTGAAGAATCAACTTGGCATTTTTGATCGGATTATCAGGATTCATTCCTTCTAAGGCGCTAATCATTGATTTCATCGTGAGATTCTCTATTCGTGCAGCCCATGAAGGATCAACATCCTTGAGATAAGTCCCCATCATTTCAAATGATTTCATTAGAAACTTCTTGATGCGTCCTTCTAACAACCGTTCACTAATGCTTGACATGATCCTTCAAGAATGAATCTGTTCCACAGCTTTTTATTGCTTTTTGTTATAATGGACAATTACGACGAAATGATGCTTTCTCGTTTCATCACACGCTTCATGTATTAGAAAGCTTTTTTAGCCATTAACAATAGACACTTCATGATAGACACCCGATGTAGCATCATAGGAGCTGCAAGAAGATGGCATCTGAGTTCGAAGTCGAAGAGGATGAGGAATTAGAAGATCGTTTAACGCAAATTGAAAACATTCTAAGACGAGTCATTCAAAGAATCCCAGTAATAGAAGGACTTGCTTCTGTAACGAGAGATGGTCTTCCCATTGCATCAGTACTCAACTCAAGCGCTTCAGAAGAAGATCGAGTATCTGCTATGACGGCGGCCACACTCGCATTAGCCGAGCGAGTGGTTTTAGAACTTGATAGAGGAACACTAGAACAAGTAATCATCAAAGGGAGTAAGGGACTTTGTCTCGTGATGGATTCAGGGCCGCATGCCGTGCTAGTCGGAGTAACCTCATCGGATTCTCAGTTAGGGTTAATATTACTAGAAATGAAAAGAGCTGCAGCAAGACTTGCAGAAATAATTTAATAATTGATTTGACAATTTACTCTTTTTTTCAGCGAATTTTTTTCACGTTTGATGACAAGTGAACACTTGGCCTGTAACGTGGAAGATCTCAATTCTTGTCATTCATTTTCTCAATTATTGATTTAGTGAGCTGGAAATAATGAATGATCTCATCAAAACCCTAAAGACTCCAGAAGGCACTATCATCAAGTTGACTTTCGAGGAAAAAATCTTCAAAAAAAGAATCGACCAATTCCTAATCATTGGGATGACACTCAACGTGATTGCTTTTTTCTATCTTCTCGTGTTGAAAAGCAAGATCATACCATCCACAAGCGAATTACAGATCACGATCCAAAAAATAACCTCCCCACTACCAACTCTTGAGCCCATACTAACGTGGACCATCATCATCATCCTTGCATTAGGCGTTTTTTCTCTCATCACATCTCTAATGATGGTACCTTTAGAAAGCTACGTCCTCATAAAACGAAACAAAATTCTATCTGAGTTAGTACTGAAGGAAGAAGAGATCCTCATAAGAAAACATAATGGATTCCGTTATATAGAACGGTATTTAGTTAAGTCCAGTCACTTTCTTGGACTGGTACTCCGATCAGAAAAAAACCGATTTACTTCAAAAACGATGATGCATTGTATCTCAATAGTATGTTGGAGCGATTTGTCAACAAAAAGACCTGTTGAATATGTCCTAACCCGATTTTATACTGATAAAAAAATGATATCTACTGCAATAAAACAGCTAAAGCAGATCATTTTTTCTCATTATGGATTTAGTGACTTGCTCATTCAAAAACGCTGGAAGCAAATGCCAAAAGAATATGCCAAAAAATATAACGTACCCATTCTGGATTAAAAAAGACCACGAATTAACTCCTTAACTATAACTT
>JAJRXH010000748.1 GCA_024276395.1 archaeon | reverse complement strand
TGATGACTCATTATGATCAAGAAAGGCTTTTGCCAACGTGATGTGTAATAAAGCCTGCTCCTCATATTTTTCTAATTGATGTAGCATTTCAAGAACTCTCAAAGAAAGTTCTTGACTGGTTTTCAAGTCTCCCTTCTGCAGTAACAATTTTGTAAGTCTTACTCCCACTTCCGCAGCTTCTGGATAATTCCCAGAATGAGTATAGTCTTCGAATGTCGAATGCAAGGTCTTGAGCAAACTTTCAATGTTTTCCTGTCGCTCATGCAAAGCACCCATCAATTCGCCAAGTAATGCTTTTAACCATGGATTATCAATGGCTTCGACTAATGACTGATTCTGGGATAAAATCTCCGATGCTTCATCATATCGATCTTCCAATAATAACTGACACGAATCCAATATTAACAAACGGAATTTCATTTCTTTTAGCATTTCACTGGGGATTTCTGAGGTAACATAACCTCCTATACCTTCAATAAGATTATGAAGATTTTTTCTCGCTTCTTGAACTTGATCTACATCTTGATCCAGGAATCCTCGATATCCCAGGGTGAAATAAAACTCCTCTTGTAAAAGTTGCACGAGAAGCTCATCAACAGTACTTTCCACTAAATCGGACTGAAATTCCGACCAGTTCGTCAAGAATTCCTCTAGAGATAAAGACAACTCTTTCCTCCTATAATAAAATAAAGAAAGAATCATTTTAGTTCCATTAACTTTTTTTTCAATGAAACGTAAAAGCACCTCAAAATTTGATGTCTCTAGCGCAATTTTTCCTAGAAGATACCACCACCACGGCGATGGGGACATTAGGTTTTCCAAAGTATCCACGATCACATCCAGAAGAGCTCTTCGATCTATATTTTCAGTCAAAGATTTTTCCTTCAGTTTTCTAGTAAAATATCGAAGTTGGATTGAGGAAATACGCTGAAAAGCATATTGGTATTCCTTAGGAATCCAATACTTGAGAACACCCATTAACATACCCGTATCGTCCACCATTTTTCATTCTCCAAAGATATCGTCTATTGACTGATGTAAGTCTAATAACCATTTGGACTGTAAAGAGTCTTCCGTATTTTGAGTTCGTATTCTCTCTAAATATTGATTCTTGACCACGTCCGATACACGTCGAAGTTTCATGCGATTATCGTAATTATCTTCATCTATTACTAAAGCTATCATAAAATCATCATCAAGAGGATTCACGATTACATCAAACTGATCCTGCTCAATTCTCTTAAGAACATCAGTACCAAATAATTCAGTACCTAGTTTTGAGAGTGCTACCACAAGTCCTCCGATCAAATCTTCTTGAAGAAACCATGATTCATCAAATACATGTGAGAATACGGGGCGATGACGACTCTTACTAACTATCAGTAAAGCTCTAGGTTTTTTGTCTCTTTGCCGACCAGCGCCAATATTCACTTGCTGGAATTGCAGCCGCGAGATCAATCTAAGAACTTCTATTGTCGACAACATATCTAAGGAATCAGTGGTGACCCATGGATCCTTTTTACCTTCAATGCTACCTTGAAATGCATTTTTAACACGCAACTCAAACCACAATACCTCTCTAGCTAGATGCTCATTTTCATCCTTGAATGAAGATTTTTTCACTTCCATAAGATACTTATTTACTGTATACTCATCTTTAAGGGAAACATGGAGATATCCAAGCATTAAAACAAT
>JAJRXH010000747.1 GCA_024276395.1 archaeon | reverse complement strand
TCCATATTTTCTCAATTTGGTTCATGGCTTGCAAGAATGAGGAAGCTGACTGAAAGTGAAAGAACGTCAAGAAACAATCCACTTGTTCCAACATTTCTCCACGAACATGGTCAATCGTGAAGGAACGTGGTGCAAGAAAGAGCGTGGTAGCGAGCGAGACATCTAATAACTTGGCCATGTACATGTAAGCTTCAAAACGGATGTCATCCATTTTGGGAAAGACCATGGGTGGTAATTGTCCTTGAGAATTCATCAAGAGATATTCCTTGAATTCAGCGTGCCTTTCAAGGGGATCGAAAATGACGAGGACTCGCCAATGGGCATTCTCCTTTAATTTTTTCAGAAGTTGTGGATTTGTTTTCAAGAGATGAATTGTTTCACGGAACAAGGTACCGACTCTGATTCTTGGGGACTGAATTGATACTGCCTCGATGAATGAACGAATTCGTCGTTTTTGCAGCAATTCATCCAATGTTAATCCTTGCAAATCGGACTTGTGAGTTTCGGTCAAGTAATGAATTAGGAAATCACGAAGCGACTTCTTGAATCCCTCACGAACTTGTGGATCAAGTTCATCCAAGCGTGCTCGAACAGACGAAATGAAGAAGAGATCCGGATGAGTGAATGCCATGATGGCTTCATCGCTGAATAGCATGTAAAAGTTTTTCACGACAGACTCGCCGAAAATCATTCTTGTTGGCTTTCCACCAATGACGTTTTCTGAGAAGGTACCAATTGATGCCAATAGGCCGGATAACAAGGTCTTTTCTTCAAGATTAAGATTAAATGAAAAGTGAATGGGCACTCCAAATCGTCCACTTATTAACAGCCAATCCCCGGGAACGAGTGGTTGTCGTTCCATTGCAAACGCTTTCCGAAGATAGTAAGAAAAGAGCATCAGTTCTGGAAGGGAGAGACCAGAGAGACTGCAAATACCTTCTCCCACGCAGGCATCTTCTTCGGTGAAATTACCTACTGCTGCTAATGCTCGTTGAAAGATTTCATCAACATGAGCACGCTTATTTTCAAACAACATAGAATCATAATATCTAGAATACAGTAGCACGGCATTGCCAATGAGGACTCCCTTGAGCAAATTTTCGAGTTCTGAGGGAATGGCTTGCAAGGTAATCATTCGTGCCGTGACTTCTGGATTAGCTATCACGAAAAAATGGTAATCATCGATGGTGATGGTGAGAATGGGGATGGGATCACGAATGGGATCTGGAGGTTCCACCAGTATCATGGCGACGTTTCGTTCACCACCAAGAATGTCAATGCTAAATTGCGATAGTCCGATGCACATGCGGATGATATCTTCTTTCTTATTTTGAGCCATGGCTGTTGGAAAACTCCATAGTATTTGTTCTTGTCGTGCATATAGTGCCCAGACATGATTAAAAACGTGACGTTCACCTTGATGCTCGAAAATAATACCCCACGCTCCCTGCTCTCTTCGACCTTCAACTTTCCATTTTACTTGCATCATTCATAAGTTATTCTGAAGCATTCACGTGATGAACAAACAATTCGTGAGACAGCCATCACGGATTTTTTTGAAGAGCATTCAGGACGACCTCAGGAGAGCAAGCCCAAGAGCACTTTCAAGATGAATGAATCTTTGATTCATCTCTCTTTCTTCTCATAAAAGCATGGAAGAATGATCATCATGAAGTGATGATAAATGATGAACGAACAACATGTTTCTTGGCATAATGCGGACAAATTTGTCTGGAAGGAAATGAAAAAAGAATTTAAGCAATTTATTGGCGATTTAGGTTTCAAGTACAAGGATTCGTGGAAAGCAAAAGATTTCCGAGTGGATTATGCAAGTGAGGAAGAAAATCTTCTCTTGACCATCATCTGGGAAAAAGAACGACTCGTGATACGGCTTCAAGGTCCATCTTCGACAGTTGAAGAGGAGCTTGACGCCTTTCTCATTTCTTTCGACTTTCTAAAATCTGTCGTGCATTAATCCACGAAGAAGGAGATGATGATCTAAATGAGGAAAAAATTTCTCTCCACTTGTTCTAACCGTTCACCCATCATCTTTTCTTAGTAGGCATCACGTGAAAGAAAATTGATGAATCTCCAAAGTAGAAGAAGACGATAATATATATAAATTAACGATGGTATTTTATATCTGAGGTCAATCATAATGACAAAGAAAAAAGAATCAGATGAAAAAGATTTGCCTCCAGAAATCACGGAAAACATCCCAGAATCAATTAGCAATGTAAACACCCCACCAGCACAACAATTAGCCATGGCCCAAGAAGCCACGATATCCGGTAATGAACAAAAAATGGAGAAGGCTTACAAGGTTTCCAGCAAGTTATTTCAAACAAAAGCAAGAGAGGTATTAAGTCCTGAGGAACAAGAATTGTTAATGGAAAAAATAAAAGACACGGACATCATCGTCGTTGAAGGATCTTATGATCGGGGACAAGTCGTATTTAGAGCAATGGAGATTCCTCACGTAGTCATCTCACCTCATCAACTTCAAGCCATCGAACTCAATGACGAACAGATTCTCTTCATTAATTGTCCAGGATCAGAAATTAGTCGAGATGTGCATCCCAAGATTAAGAGTTTCGTGGAAGCGGGAGGAATGCTTGTCACGACAGATTGGGCATTAACACACGTGTTAGAACCAATTTTTCCCAGGTTCATCAAGCATAATGGAGTCAAAACCAGAGACGATGTAGTAAGAGTTGATTTCACGAAAGAAGAAGACAACTTTTTTGCCAAGTTCATCGATGAGCAAGATGAACCATTATGGTGGCTAGAAGGCGCTTCATATCCCATCACCATTCTGGAAAAAGATGCTGTTAAGGTCCTTGCATTCAGTCGTGAAATGAAAACTAAATATGGAGAGGGACCCATCATCGTCAGTTTCGAGGTAGACAAGGGCATCGTCTTCCACATGACATCTCATCTATATCTCCAAAGATCAGAATCACGATCAGAGCGGCAGGCACAAAAATCTACTGCTTACTTAAGCCAAAAATCCGTTTCTCTTGAAGCAATTGGTAAGGAAGTTGCTCAAGAGTTAGAAGAACTTAGCGTTTCAGAAGTGGAAAGTGCGTATACATCGAATGTCGCCATCCAACGAATGATCTTAGAACAAAAGAAACGAGTCAAGAAAAGAAAGGAAAAAAAATAACAACAAGGTAAGACTCGACCTCCACATCAATCAGTGTTTCAGGCTTGAATTCGAAATTCAAAATATCTTAATTCATCTACTTCTGGATCAGAAATTCTAAGACTTTCTTCTTTCATTTTTTCTGAACGCTCAGTTAATTGCTCAGCCAGATTACGTGCTTCATTCAAGTATTGTTCAAAAAGCTCACTTCTCTTTGTTTCAGTAAGTGGTTCTGCTTCTTCTACTTTCATTCTTTCAGCAGCCATGGTGGCAAGATCAAGAGTTGGCTTGAATTGCATCTCGTCAAACAACTGATGTCGCCAATCTCCACTTTTAGGATCAAATACATACAATGAAAGGAACAACTGTCCATAATCAGCCACGAATTCAATTGCCTTGCAAATATAATCAAATTCTTCCTCGGTGATCGTGTAATGAAAGTTCACGCGGGTCCATCCGGGTTTAATGCTTGCATATCCTTTTTGGATGGCTTTACGCATCTTGAGAGACGTGTCTCGGTCTATCCCCAATAATCGATGACCATAAGGACCTGCACAAGAACATCCGGCGCGTGACTGAATTCCGAACAAATCATTCAAGAGTCTCGTGACGAATCGTGGATGCAAGTATCCCTTACCGTGTCGGATCAAGAATGATAAAATGGCAATTCTTTTTTCTGGATCTTTATTTCCGAGAATGACGATATTAGGATGAGATCCCAGGCGATCAATGGCTCGTCTAATGAAGGATAATTCAGTCCGGGCAATGTCTTCCGTTCCCAGTGCATCTCTCAGGCTGATAGACAAGGCAGCCTTGATGATTTGCAAGATCCCGGGAGTTCCTGGCATTTCACGTGCTTCGACATCTTTCATGAAATCATGAGCAAAGGCACTCACGTAATCGACGGTACCACCGGCTCCATGTGTAGGAGGGAGTCTTGCATCATACAGTTTCTTGTTAATGATGAGAAAACCAGTACTTCCTGGTCCTCCTAGGAACTTGTGAGCGGAAACGAACACGGCATCAAGATAACTTTCATCATCCTTGTTCATCTCGATCTTTTCATACGGTGCGATGGCAGCCAGGTCAAAACAAGCAATGGCACCATGACGATGCAAGATCTTGGCGACTTCATAGATGGGTGTCTTGATGCCCGTGACATTGGAGGCAGCCGAAAAGGATCCGATCTTGAAGCGACCCTCATACCTGGGATCGGAGACCTTGCGTTCTAGGTCTTCCAAATCGAGTTGACCATCTGGAGTTAATTCAATCTCAATGACTTCACAGAAGGATTCGCGCCACATCACTTCATTGGAATGATGTTCATAGGGACCAACAAACACGATCGGCCTATTTTTCAGTAAATGTTCCTCTAGTTCTGATACCAAATGCTTTTTTGCCTCCTCAAGGGATCCAAAATTCTCCACTAATTCCTTCAATCTTTTCTTGGTAGCTGGTGGTAGTGCAACTCCAATAATCTCTTGAAACCGAATGATTGCACCCGTTGAGCCAGTACCAGTAGCAATGAAATAACAACAATCCTCGGCACCATGTGCCCGCTTGATGATCAGTTTTGCCTCGTGCAGCAGTTCTGTCATAATTCGGCCAGTAAAATCATCTTCCGTGTGAGTATTAGCATAAATGTTTAGTAAAGATTGCATGTAATCCTCAATGAACTTGACAGCCCTTCCAGACGCGGTATAGTCGGCATAAACGAGCAGTCGCTTTCCAAAGGGCGTGGTGATGAAATGATCACGACCAATGATTTGTGATCGTACTTGTTCTAGAGTGATGTTCCTAACTTCCATTTTCATCCTCTTTCGAACTTATTTTCAATCATATCACTCGTTCTACCATTAAAATGTTTTTCTTTCAAGACAACAGTAAAATTAGGCATTAACTAGCGTTAATTTGAGGGAACAAGGAAAAAGTATCAAATTCAAGTCAATCGTGCTGTTTAGCCTAAATTTCTCCCACGGCGTCAAGTCACGACAGAATCGTCACGAAACTCAGAATGAACGAGAGAATTTGCAGAAAGCTGCAATCCTTCTACACTTTCCCATTTGATGATGGGTTCCTTGATGAAAGGCCAGCATGAAGTTTTTTAAACAAGTCCCACTAGTTTTCCCATGGTGATACTAGTGGGAATAATCAAGGTTGAGGAAAGAGGGCGAATTGTCATTCCGAAAGAAATCAGGGAAAAACTTCATCTCCGTGCAGGAAGCATTCTCGAAGTGCACGAGGAGAACGGTCTCATCATACTACGCCCCAAAAAAAGTTTTGACGAATTCAAGAAAGAACTAAAGGGCTGCGTGAAACATGGAATCATCCATCCCTTGGAGGTTAAAAAGATTTGGCAAGAACAAGCGTGATGTTCGTTGACTCTAACATCTGGTGCTATTATTTTAATGAAGAATTACCTGAGCATCACGCAGTTGCCTCTTTCTTAGAGGAACAGTTCGAAGGGAGCATTTTGGCCATTAACGTCGTGGTGCTCATAGAAGCGGCACATTATCTGATCAAGCATCTTGGACCGCTGGACGGTGGTAAGAAAGTCGACTCGTTCTTATCTGCCCCCTTAATCATTCACGATCTTGACATTGCAAGTACGAAGACAGCAATTGAATGGTTGCGACGATATTCCCACGTGGGAATCGGAGGGCGTGATGCAACAATCATTGCAACGATGAAAAAACATGGAATTACTCAACTCGTGACTCATAACCAAGCGTTCAAGAAAATTAACGATTTAACCGTGATTGATCCCATCGATAAATGAAAAAAGAGACAAGAACCAGCGTTATATTGTGAAAAGATATCTAGACTAATTTTCCGAAAAAAAGGCTCATGCATTGTATCTGAAGAGTGAGATTTTTAGAAATGATCTAGTATCTGGGTGAACATCAAGAACATGGAAGAGGTCAGGAAGTTGAAAGAAAAAAACTCGAATTCACGACAACAATTCATCCAAGAATCTGGCACGGTAACATTTGTTGAATTAGAAGGAGGTTTTCATGGCATCATCACGGAAGATGGTCAAAGATATCTTCCATTGAACTTGCCCGACCAGTACAAGAAGAATGGACTGAAAGTTACCTTTAGGGCACGGCATGCTGAGGTGATGACCATTCAACAATGGGGCACTCCCATTGAAATAGTGGAAATAAAGGAAAAACACCCGTGACCACGGCTAATCCCATGAGGGCTCGTTTTTTATCCTCGAGGACCGAAAGGTGGCGTCGCGAGGGGACGTGATGGTCGACGTGGTTTGATCACGCAACAGGCTGGCCACGTTACCGTT
>JAJRXH010000746.1 GCA_024276395.1 archaeon | reverse complement strand
TAATTACTTGGATAAACTTGAATTCCGTCCAGAACCCCTTACAAGTCCTATGTTGTATCCTTCGCCGCGATTGTCTGCAGCGGTGAGAGCAAATTTTTTCTTTTTTATGGTTTCCATTGACCATCAGACTCATCCTCCAGGGGAAGTATTTGAGGCTTATTTTAGTTTTCGATTGCTTCAAGGCGTTGATTTGCTTTATGCTCTCGCTTTAAGACAGTTAAATGAAAATGAGTAATTTTTTAATCCATCAGGCATTGTTAGGCTTCAATTAGGTCAATTTAAGTCAATCTTTACTGTTATGACACCTAGAAATACCATTGTTACCATTTTTGATCCAGAAAAAAGACTTGAATTATGGAAGGATGCGGCAAATCGGTTGCTTGCTGCTCAATGCAATGATATACTAGAATATTTAGAGAACGTTCGATCGAAATTACAGCTAGAAAAATTACAAGTTAAGGTTAAGGATATTTTAGAGGCTCTTGAGATATTTAGAGCTTATCAAGATCCACTTAGGAAAAAATCATATCTCTTGTTGAAATTTCTCTTGAGAACAGGTCTTTTAGAAGTTGTTGATCCAACAACATTGAAATTACCCATTGATAACCATTTAATTCGATTAGCATTGAGAATTGGACTAGTTGAAATCATTGATGATGAATTGAAGAAAAAAATCTTGTTACATAATTCAATTTCGGAGAAAGAAGATAGAATTCTGAGAGAGAAGATACTAGAAGCCTACATGTATGTATTGGAAGTCTCTGGTTTACCACCAATTATTGTTGACGATTTATTTTGGCATGTTGTAAGGTTTTGCTGTCAAAAAGAATCACCAAACTGCGAATCAAGAAGAAAAGATGTTATAGAAGAATTGAAACAGCGAATATCAATCAAAATAGAAAATTTTTGTCCATTCATTGATTCTTGCTTGTCAGCATCTGAAGAAAATCGTCGTCGTCTCGTTGAACCATTTTTTCGTTCCATTTACTATTAAATTAAATGAATGGGCATTAATTAGTGAAATAAAACCAGCATCTCTGGAAAATTTAGGAATTATCTTTTATTGAGAGAATGATTGACTACTTGGTTATCATTTGATGATCAATGGAAGAATGAGAATCAATCCAAAGGTGATGATTGCCCATCCTAGGAGATAATTTTCCATTCCAGTGATGAAAGATGCCTCAGGTTTGCCTTGAGCTGATGATGTCGTGCTGGAATCTTCTAGATCACTTGGTAATTCTAATATAGGTTCGTCAGGAGGCTTCATGCTTGCCTGTTTTAGTTGAGCAGTAGATGTAATACCGAAGGCATTAACGAGTAAGGGGAAGAAGAATCCTAGGGCAATGGCAACAATGCTCGTGACAAGGCTATTGGGGCCATGAAGGAAGTACGCCATGCTTACACCCACGAGTATCAAGATTATCGAGAGAACCCATGAATGCTTCATGAGGAATGATTCTTGTCGAGTCATGATTGTTCAAGGAAACAGCTGCACGTATTTTAAAGAATTTTTCGATTGATGCGGAAATTTCATCCCCGAAGACAGAATGAATCCCCAATCCGAATTCATGAAGTTTTTTGGAGAAGCTTAATTTTTTACAATAGGTTTTTCTGAAGTTTTCACTGGTAGATTTCCAGTTAACAAGACAAGGATCATCTTCCCAGCATGAAGAGACTGTAATTTTAAATTGGACAAAGCCGAATACCAGATCATTCATTGATCTTCTCTTAACCGTGGATTAGTCCACGAATCACCCAGATGATGGCAGTATGGCACATTTCAAGGCGTGTATGCCGAATTCATTGGATCATTACCAAAGTAATGATTCCATTTTTACCAGAAACAATCAAGAAACGATGAAATGTTATCAGGCGACGCTAATGTATCATGATAAATGCAAAAATAACCATCGAACAATCATATTTTATAAGGTTGTATTAACATTTAGCTGGTAATTAATCAGTATTTGCCTCCTCTTCCTTTAAATCCTCATCCGTCAATTTTTAACCGTGTCGGCGGGAGGTGCCCTTCCGCAAGGGAGGGGATGAGAGCCGAAAATTTTTATAACCGAACAAGTCAATGACATTATCGAGGAACCTCAATGAATGAGTGTCAGAAAAGAAGAAACAGAATCACACAAGGAGGAAGAATAGAAAACCGTATGAAAAGAAATCCTTAATAGAGTGTGATGGAAGAGAGTTATTCAGTTATCTCCGTCATTTAAAAGAGTTTTTTAAAACCCCACTCGTTCCTTTAAATACTCCAAGGTAAAGTGAATAACTCTCTGATGGAAAATGCACTTGTTTAAGGTAAATTTCAACTTCGTTTTAAGAGTGAAATTATTGTTTTTCTTGTTAGGTACCATGGTTGCGGTACCTTGGGTGATGGGAAATGAGTACCCTTCCTCTCTCTTTAGACAATCTCTCTCACGAGGTTCTAGCCAAGGGTTTCTAAGTATCTCCTCATCCGTCAGCAGCGCCAGTGGTGAACAAGTAGGTTGGTACATTCCATTCCTTCACGTGTTAGAATCTGGACCTGTTCATAACATTTTCTCTGGAAAGATGGGTATCCAACTGGCCATCCTTGATGAAGGACTCAATAATCATGACGACTTAAGACGAGAGAGCATTACTTGGATAGTTGACATGACAATGGATCCGTCACAAGAGGCTCGAAATGATCCATCAAAGGTAGGCGTTATTGCACCGGACATTAGGGGTCACGGGACACAGGTAACTGGACTCATCGATGCAAGACAAGGAAACGATGAAGGAATAATAGGTGTGGCGGAGAACGTTGAAATATACTTTTTCAAGGTTGCAAGTCAAGGAAAGTGTATTGGCTATATTTGTAATGAGAATCCAGTTCACGAGCCACTTTGGGTAGCTGACGCCATTAAAAAAGCAGCAAGAGGACCTGATGGTATTATCAGAACTAGCGACGACGCTGATGTCATCTCAATGAGTTTTAAGTTCAGCGACGAATATCCCGTAGTAACTGAAGCCATAGAGTTTGCAGCCAGCAATGGAGTAATACTGGTGGCTGCAAGTGGAAATGATGCTGCTGAGAGCGTGGCTTTTCCAGCAAGTCACCCCGATGTGATCTCTCCGTGGGAAGTATCAATTCACAATTACAAAGATCTGATTTCAGCAATTATGGATCTGAACTTGATTTCGTGATGCCTGGCGAAGACGTGTTAACTTTGACCGTCTCAAATCAAGTGACGCAAGTCAGTGGAACCTCCTTTGCGGCACCGATACTAGCTGCTTTAATCGCATTGATATTAATCCAGGATGCCATCAACAATAACGGAAAGAGAACGTTATCTTCTCAAGACGTGCAAAATTTACTAAAAACAAGTGCCCTCTTGAATGGAGATTTAAACCAACTTGGATGGGATAAATATACTGGTTATGGATACGATGATTATAAAAAGACTCTTGATCTTTTAATGAACGATCAAACAACCCCTAGCCCGCCGCTACCGTCACCACCACACTTAACCATCTAAATGATATCATCCATTCTCGTACCATTAGAAAGAATTCTCAGCCTCCTAATTTCATTACTTGCAAGAAAGAATGTTGTAAAAAAATCTAGGTTGGTTGAAATCAATGTATTTTAAGAACTTATTGCCCAAAAATTGGTTGAAAATGTCATTATTTTCTTTTTTTTGCCTTTTATTAATTATTTCAATCTCTACAACATCGACGTTCCGATTGGGACTTGGGCTGTCAATGCCGAACACATCTTTTCATGGGCATTCTTCTAACATGGCAGCTAGGGATACTGCTCAATCAAGTAATGGAGAATTGTCCTACAGTTCAATGGTATTATCTCCCTCACGGTGGTTGAACGCACCTATAAGGATTGCATCCTCATCGAGCGTGTTATTAGACTCTTCTCTGGAAATCATTGAGAATGACGTGATCATCACGAACAAAACCCGATGGGATCACCGTAACATTATTTTGCGTGGCGACCTTCATCTCACACAAAATGCAACCCTAGTTTTAAACAATACCACCCTTCTTTTTCAGCGACCTCCTACGGTGGATGAAAATACTACCATTATGACGACATCGAATGGTAAAGCGCTCTCAAAATCCGAGAGGAATTATAGAGGGTGGTGGGAATTTACTGCTGACCCTAACACGACCTTCATCATGGACAATGGGTCGTATCTTGGTGTTGTACAGCCCCCAGATTGGGAAGCCAGCGTGGAAAATAAAGGAGTCATTCTTTATAGTTGGTTTGATGCGTATTTAGTACGATTACAAGGCACCAAGGTCATTCTTCGCCGATCAGAGATTAGCAGCGCTGGATTCATCCCACGATTCCTTCTAAATGAAACGATGCTCAGCAGTGATCTTGGCTTTACCATCATGGGGGGATCACAAGTCATCGTTGAAGACATGCGCTTTACGAATAACTCGCTGGAAATCATAAACGTTCCTCATATTATCATTTCAAGGTCTTCATTCATTAGCCCGTCTTCATTTATTAGCCCGTATGGGATTGTTAAAAAAATTTCTGGCGTGCTAGTATTCTATTTGGGTAACATGGATCCACGTTTGATCCTGATCTTGAACAATAGTTTCCAATATCTATTTTGGGGTATCTACTTCGGAATGTATCCAAGCAACGCAAGCAACGCGGTCATAACGGGCAGCGTAGAGAAATTCTTGATTGCGGATAACGTGTTTAGTCACGTGTTTGAAGACGCCATTGTCCTGCATAACGTGCGATCGAAACCGAATGGCACTTTGATCTTCCGTAACACTTTCAGGGACTTTTACTTTTCTAGTTCTGGCATTCGAGTCATTCCAGAAAGCGAAAACGTTACTATTTGGCAGAACGTGTTTCAAGGAGATCCAACGATCGATGATCCTAAATACTATCGTGGAGCCAACATGATATCTTTTTCACATCCTTTTCCTTTTGGTTTTGGTACTGGGTTGACTAATTTTGTCATCAAGGAGAATCTCTTTACCTACATCTGGACTGCAATAGGGATGCTTCCAACTCAGATATCCGACATCTTAATTGAGGGCAACTGGTTTACGAATGTCTATTTGGGGATTGCTATAGATTACAGTGACGTGGATGATCCCATTCCCATCCTAGAACCACGTCCCAAAGACATTCGAATCCTTTACAACGCGTTCATTAACATTACCACCGTTCCAGAAATCCGAGTGTATTTTAGTGCACGGGAAGTAACAGTAGATGATGGAAGTCGTGGGAACTACTGGGATAGGCATGCACGATCACAGGACGATTCCGATGGTGATGGAATCATTGACGTTCCCTACGTGATCTTTGACAACACCTCCTCTAATGATTCACGTGACGATGTCGTTGACTCACATCCTCTTGCGGAACCCATTCCCATTCCTTGGTTTGATGGTTATCCCGCGCCGTGGAATGACATTGTTAAACCTTATCTGCCCTCTGATGCAATCCTTCCCTCTAACGACGAAATGCAAAACCAAGAAACAAGGACAAACGATGAAGGAATGGTTAGATTGGAATTAGACAGGTGGTCCTTGAGTGCTTCATTCTTAGCCATTCTTATAGGATGTATGGCCCATTCTTATCATAAAGGTAAAAGAAAGAAACAGGTCTTAGGCAAACAATAGATAATAGATAAGTAACAACACGTACTTTTTTTATCTTCCCGCTGCTTGTAAGACCCCTTGCGAAAGCGAGGGGTAGTTCACCAATGTCATCCATTCAACAGAATAACAGCAGGCGGTTAACGACAATCGTTACCGATGAGATATGGGTCTTCCTTGGATCTGAATCCTCGTCCGCTAGGAGTATGGGTGGTTCACTAGCATGCTACAGTGATCATGTTTAAAGACGGATTTCTGTTTAACGTAGCTTGAGAAACAATGAATAAAAAGAAGAAAAAGTCAAATCATAAGAAAATTTCTCCACGTGACAGTTTAGAACTTCGAATGGAAGAGGAAGATGAACTTGATGATGCTTTTTTGGAAGAACAAGAAGATTTATCAGCGACATTGGATCCGCCTGTCGTCTCAGAATGGATTATGCGTCCTCAAGATGTTTTGGAGGACATTTCCAAAGAAAAAGACCCATACATGGTGATTCACTACTTGGATCAACTAGAAGCGTCAATGGACTTGCTTGAAGCCTACGCGGAGAATGAATTGTTCCTAGAAGATTTAAAAGAAGCGTTACCCTTAGAAACCATTATGTACCTTGGGCAAATGAATGAAAATGCCACGAGAGAATTGTTTTCACGGTTAGAGAACATTATTAGTGACCTTGCTGAGCGCGGTGAGCATATGGTCAAAAAATCTGTTAAAGAGTTCTTGGATGATTATGGTGATCACTTGCCTTTGGCATTGGCAATTCTAGCTTATTTCACCTATGACTTCGACGAAATTCTTGAAAACGATAATTCTTTTCCTGAAGCACGCTCTATCATTAATTTATACAAAAATTTGATTGCGAATCCAAAAATGTCCTCCTTAGTTAAGCAATTCTGTGAGGAAGAATTAGAACAACTGGAAATCATTTTGGATTCTTTGACTGAAGGGGACGAAGAAGATTAAATGTTCTTCCAGCTTCCACTTTTTCTTTTTACTGATTCGTTGGACATCATTACAGTAGGGGATCGCGTGGCTTTTTTCATCGCATTTTCAGAGAGTCGTTCAGTATCCCCGTCATTTAAAAGATATTTTTAAAAAACCCACGCGTACCTTTAAAAACTCCAAGGAGAAGTGAATAACTCTCCATTTTCAGCATTAGGAGAGTACTACCGCGTGACAACGTTTATGAATGTTCCCACGAACATCATATTTTGGAAGAAGGTCTTCATTGTTTTTTGAGAAAGTCAAGTAGAGGGGTTTGAGTATAAATGATAAGAGTCATGAGTTATCGGCTTCATCCGGTCGAACACGATCCTGGAGAGTCCCTTGGCGATATTTTAAAGCGGTACGTGAAACCAGGTCGAGTGTGCGAGCGAACACCAAGCGGACGAATTCGATGTCATTCTTGTGCCATTCGATGTAGCATTCCAGAGGGAAAATCGGGGTATTGTCGCGTTAGGTTCGTTAAAGATGGTGAATTGTACGTGCCATGGGGATATGTTGCAGGACTTCAAGTGGATCCCATTGAAAAAAAGCCTTTTTATCACGTATTTCCAGGAACAGATGCTCTTTCATTTGGAATGCTTGGATGTGACTTGCATTGTTCTTTTTGCCAGAACTTCGTGACTTCTCAAGCTTTACGTGATCCAGTTGCTGGCGTATTACCTTTAGAGGCGAGTCCTGAAGAGCTCATTCAGATAGCCTTGGATAGCGGTTCACGTACCGTAGTTTCAACATATAACGAGCCCCTCATTACCAGTGAATGGAGTCATGATATTTTCGAACTGGCTAAGCGTGAAGGTCTCTATACAGGATATGTAAGTAATGGGAATGTTACGGAACAAGTTCTTGATTACCTAAGGCCTGTACTAGATTTTTACAAGGTTGATCTCAAGGCTTTTCGGGATGAAAGTTACAAAAAACTTGGGACAAGGCTGGAAAGAGTTCTTGCTGGCATTCAGTTACTGAAAGAAAAAAAATTCTGGGTTGAGATTGTTACCTTAATCATTCCGGGATTCAATGACTCTGAGGATGAATTACGAGACATGGCCAGGTTTTTGGTTGATGTGGATCCTAACATACCATGGCACGTGACAGCTTTCCATCCAGACTATAAGATGACGGATCGAAGTTGGACACCAGTCGAGACCTTGTTGAAAGCCTGTCAAATTGGAAAAGAAGAAGGGCTGCGGTACATCTATGCAGGAAATGCCCCAGGCCAGGTTGGAAGATGGGAGAATACTTATTGTCATCGATGCGGAACATTATTGATCAAGCGATATGGATTTAAGATTCTTGACAAAGCAATCGAACATCCAGGAAGGTGTCCCGAATGCAAAACGACCATTCCAGGTCATTGGTTTTCAAAAAAGTAGAATTGACCATTTATTTGGTTAGTGCCATGAAAGAACATTCTTTAAGCGATTAACTCTCGTGTCTTGATAGGGAACGGGAATGCTCTCAGAGAAAATCAAGTTTATTCACCAAATGCTCCGAGATAAAGTCGTCATTGTGGCGTTTTCTGGGGGAGTAGATAGTGCTGTTTTAGCTTCATTGGCTAAGGATGTTGCAAGAAGAGTAATCTTGGTTACCTTAGTTTCAGATACGCTTCCTCCTGGGGAGTTGGAAGTTATCAAGAGGGTAGCAAGGGAGTTAGACTTAGAGTTACACTTGATTTATGGAAATGAACTAGCCAATGAGAAATATGTTAGGAATGAGCTAGATCGGTGCTATCAATGCAAATCAACTCTCATTGGTGCATTAAATTCCGTAAAACAATTATATCCACAAGCAGTTTTGGTTAATGGGACAAATCATACTGATGTCTCTAGTGGTGATTATCGGCCCGGTTTCAAAGCTTTCCAAGAGTATGGAGTTCTTTCACCATTAGTTGATGCACGGTTGAGCAAGGAAGAGATCCGCGAGATAGCACGACAAAGAAAGTTATCTGTTGCGGATAAACCTAGCACGCCATGCTTGGCTTCACGGTTTGCCTATGGGACACGAATAACCAAGAAGGGGCTTCAGATGGTTGCAGCTGCCGAAGCTTTCATCCGAAACACCTTTGGAATTAAAGTGGTTAGGGTAAGAAATCATGAGGGTCTAGCGCGGATAGAAGTTGGTCGTGAAGAACGCGGTAAAATTCTATCACCTGAATCTTTTGATGAAATTGGTGAATATTTCAAGAGTTTGGGATTTAAATACGTTACAGTTGATGTTTTTGGATATCAAACAGGTTCCTTGAATGCAGAACTTGAAGAGAACCAGCAGAAAATGATGGAGGAGAGTAAGGAAATCATCTTACTTCCAATGTTAGACAATAGGTAGTAGAGTGGCTTTCTTTCCTTCAATCTCATTCCAATTGGATGTTCATTGTTTGAATGGGGTGTGCCTCTTCGTATGCTTGCTTCAAGTGTCGTAATGATACGTGGGTATAGATTTGCGTGGTGGCCAGACTACTATGTCCTAGATATTCTTGAATGTACCGAATGTCCACGTTGTTCTCTATCAGGTGGGTTGCAAAAGCATGTCGTAATGTATGAGGAGTAACTTTTCGTTGAATCCCGGCACGCTTGCGACTTTTGGTAACAATTCTCTGGATTGATCTCGTGCTCAGTCTGGTGCCCTGTCTGGACACGAATAAGGGTGCAGATGAGTTTAACGATTCACCGCGATCTTCTTGCACGTACCTTTTTAACAAGCCCAGAACTTTTTGTGATATGGGGACTACTCGATCTTTCCCTCCCTTTCCGTGGAGGACCCGAATGATGCCTTCTTGGAAGTTGACATGGTTGATGTTGAGATTACAGAGTTCTGAAACACGTAATCCTGTAGAATATAAAAGCATTAAAATGAGAAGATCGCGAGTAGATTCAGAAGCTCGGAATAAAGCCATCACTTCTTCGACAGAGATGATTTTAGGTAGACTTTTGGGCACTCTCGGTGTTTCTATCGTTTCCATTGGATTTTGGTCGATGTATCCTTCCTTAGTTAAAAATCGGTAGAATGATCGCAAGGAACATATCTTGCGATGTAGAGTTCGTGGTTGTGATTCTCTGTCTTTCTTAAGATAAAGTAGAAACTTTCTGATGTGGGCAGGTCTTAGTTCGTCTAGACTCTTGTCTGGGTAGAAGTTGGTCAATAAATTGAGGTCGTAGCGATATTCCTTGATCGTGGCAGGACTATAATTTTTCTCGACTTCGAGGAAAATGAGAAATTCTTCGATGAGCGCTTGTGACATGGATTAACACCATTTTCAATCTGAGAGAAAGGATTCATGTATGGCGATGTTATCGAGGTATTACCATCGTCTTAAAAACGTCATTTGGAGTGTGGTTAAGCTAATGGATCAAATCGAAGCACAGCTAATGAAAATAGGAGATGAATTAGCGAGAGTGATAAAAGAAGTTCATAATGAAATCTTGGCAAGAGAAGAAGATGATCCCTTTAGGATTGTAGGTTATAATAATGCTGGACAAGGGACCATGTACATTGACCAAACAATTGAAGATGCTGTTTTTAATTATCTAAGCGGATTGGATGTTAATGGTATTTTCTAGCAGAAGAACACGGCACCCTTCGGATTTTTGAAGGCCAATCACCAACTGAAAATGAATTTGACGTGTTAGTGTGTCTTGATCCAGTTGATGGATCAGAAAATCTCAAAAGATCAATACCTTTTCATTCAGCGGCGTTAGCATTAGGGATGATTCCGGAGAACGCGTGTTTTCCTACTTTTGGAGATTTAAAGGTTGGGATGGTGATTGATTTTGCATCAGATGTCATCATAAAAGGCTTTTCTGGTAAGGGTATTTCCATTGAAGGTTAAAAATCAAGAATTTACGATTTAGATCGTTCTATTCGCTCTATAAACATCGTAATGGATGGATATTTTCGTGTTAATCATCATCAAGTGTTGATGAAGGCCTTGAGTACTTCACTGGGAAGTTTTTCTCTGAGAAATATAGGATGCGTATCGTTGGAACTGGTTTATACAGCCTTACGTAAATATGATTTATTTCTTGATCTTCGAAATTGGCTTAATGCATACGATATAGTTGCTTCTTCAGTGATATTAAAGGAAGCTGGTGCACATGTTCTCATTCTTCCAGACAACGATTATTGGTCAGTACCATTGTCGCTTGATCGTAAATATTCGATGATTGCTGGGTATGACACTCAAATTATTGACGGTGTTGTCAGAGCACTAGGAGGGCTTGATGGCATCCATTCGTTAATGATTAGTACATCTAATCGGAGAAAATAGCCCGACCAATTCGGACAATTGTGGCACCTTCTTCAATTGCAATTTCGAAGTCGTTCGTCATTCCCATTGATAAATGAAGAAATTTGTTCCGTAACTCTGGGAATTCTTTTCTTACTTGATCTCGAAGTCCTCTCAATCTCACAAAACTCTCTCTGATTGCGATTGTAGATCCGATGGGGGCAATACACATTAGTCCTTGCATTTCTAGCCGTGGAAGATCTTTCACGGTTTCAATGAAACTGATGACTTCATCTGATTCGATTCCATTTTTCGTGCCGTCGATGTTCACTTGAATGAGAACCGGCACTGATTCTCGTCTTATTTCTCTGGCAACATTACTTATTTTCTTGGCGAGAGCCTCACGGTCAAGTGTATGTATTCTCCAGAACAACTGCAAGGCCTTTCTTACTTTTTTTCTCTGGAGTGGTCCAATTAATTCCCAAATTGGTTTTGGATAGTTGATGTTTCTTTTATCGAGCATTTTTTGCTTTGCCATTGCTTCTTGGACATAATTTTCTCCAAAGTATTGATATCCATTCCAAAGGAGGCATTCCAGCATTTCTATAGGCCTGGTTTTGGTGACAATCACTAAATGGGGATGAATGTCCGATTTTTTTTTGAAAAATGGACTTCGATTGCTTGCTTCTTTCATTCGGTTCTTGATGCCGTTGATGTTCTGGAGAATTTTTTTGCAAGTCGGCACCGACATTCACCTCTCTTCTACATGACATTCTTTTTAAGATGGTTTATATTGTTGTTTTCTTGAGAATGTGACTAATTAGGAGATGAAAATTATGAAATATCAACTAGTTCAGCCACAAATTGATGAAAATGAGATTGATGCTGTTAAAAAGGTCTTGAACTCTGGAATGTTAGTTGAAGGTCAAGTCGCAAGGCAATTGGAATTAGAGTTTGCTCGTTATGTTAATGTTCGACATGCTATTACTGCGGCTAGCGGTACTGCAGCTTTGCACTTGGTTTGGGAAGCTTTGGGTTTACCAGTGGGAGCGGAGGTCATCACCTCAGCATTTACCTTCATTGCCTCTGCTAATAGCATTGCGATGGTAGGTGGAATTCCAATTTTTGCTGATATTGATCCAGAAACTTATAATCTTGATCCTGAGTCTGTAAGAAAGCACATCACGGAACGGACCAAGGCTATTATGCCAGTGCATATTTTTGGTCTCCCAGCAGATATGAAGGCTTTTCGTGAGTTGGCAGATGAACATAATCTCTTGTTAATTGAAGATGCGGCACAAGCTCATGGAGGGCGGATGAATGGACAACACGTTGGAACTTTTGGTGTGGCTGGGTGTTTTTCATTTTATGCGACAAAAAATATGATTAGCGGAGAAGGTGGGATCATTACCACGGATGATGATGAATTGGCTGAAAAAATACGTTCAGTGAAGAATCATGGCAGAGGTCGAGAGGGGGGTTATCATCATTATCGAGTGGGTTACAACTATCGTACTACTGATATGGCTGCGGCCATCGCATTGGCACAGCTTCACAAGCTTCCAGCAATGGTAAAGCAACGTCAGGCTAATTTTCGGGTAATTCGTGATATGTTGGAGCCTTATGACGATTTTATTCGATTTCAGATCATTCCTAATGGATATGAGCATGGAAGTTATATTTGTGCACCTGTTTTGGAAAACGAGAAAATTCAAGTATCCGATGTGATTACGGAATTAAAAAAGAAAGGAATTGCCTCTCGTACAATCTATAGTATTCCCGTTTATCGTCAGCCAGCTTATCAGAACATCCCGTTATGGCGTTGGGCGCGATGCGTGAAATATCCTGATTATTCAAAAGTCTTGCTTCCTAATACTGAACGAATAGCTCGAACTCATTTTGAGCTTCCCATTCATCCCGGAATTACTGAAGAGGATTCAAAAGAGGTGGCGACAGTGCTTATCGACATCCTTAAATCTTTGGCCGCGTAAGTTAGTGATTGTCAAGTTAAATTAATATCGTGGAAGGTGATGAAAATTGTCTGAGGTCATAAAAGCTCTTGAAGCGACCCAACTTACTTATTCGATTTATGCCTATTTATTGGCAAAAGGGCCTCAAAAACCCTTGTACATGTCACTTGAGATGAATCATCCCCTTGAATCAGTATTGAATGCGTTATCAAGCCTAGAAAAGGTGGGAATGGCAAGAAAAGTTGCTGAGGATTCTGATGATTGGATGGCCCTGCTTCCCACTCCATTGCTGAGTGACATTCAACCGTTCATAAAGAATAGAATGGAAATAATTTCAAGGGAAACGGATCCAAAAGAAATCAAAAATCTGTTTAAATATAAAATAGATGAACAACTGCAGGGAGTAGAATCAGAGACCAAGGAGTTTGAGAATGAGCTGCGGACCTTGCTCATTCGCCTTGATCAACATTTAACTCAGAATCTTGGTGAAGCCCTAAATAAGATCCAAAATACGATTAAGAAATTCGAAAATGAGACTAACGTCCTTTTAAGTCGATGGAAGTCAGAGATTCGAGTAGATCCTCAAGTTTTAGAACAAAAAGTTGCAACAAGAATCAATAAAATCCAAACAGAGTTTGAATCTAAAATAACTGAGAATCTTCAGGCCATTCAAAAAATTCACCGGCATTTTCAAGAGATAATTTCGACCTCCAAGCAATCATCCCAAAGGCACTTGAAGGAACTTCAGGAGGATCTAACCAGTTTATTAACTGACATTGGCGGTGATTTAAGTGATTTAATTCGACAATCACTAGAACGAATCAATGAACAACTTACCGTGACACTCAAGGCTCTTATCGATGCCGAAATAAAACGAATGCAACAGACAGAGGGAATGAT
>JAJRXH010000745.1 GCA_024276395.1 archaeon | reverse complement strand
GTCTTGCCCGCGTGATCGAAGAAGTGGGTCTTGCCCGCGTGATCGAAGAAGTGGGTCTTGCCCGCGTGATCGAAGAAGTGGGCCCCGTCCAGCTCTTGCGACTAGTATCCACTTCTCCAGAGTTACGAAAACTTGCCCTGAATGACTCTTCTCTCAGCGATGATGCCAAGGAAAAACTCAAAGAATTGTTAGATCTAATAAAGTGATGGGAAAACTTTTAGATCGAGGTTGTAATTGAAGAAATTAGCAATCATTACGAATTTTGTATAGCATTATCGTTGTATTTGATCAATGAAGTCTAATTGAAGGATCATACCATGACTGAAATATTTTGTTTATGATAACAAGCATCAACGAGGTTCTTTCTGGATCTTAAAATGAATTAGATTTTTTCTGCTGGGGTTTTGATGTGAACGAGCTTGCATCGTTTTTTTCTCTTTTCTTTTATCTTTTGTTTCGTCGATCACGTCGTCTTGGCAGTGAAATGTGGTTTTCAAGCTGCATCATTGAGTCAGTATGATGTCACAGCATCCCCGGGAGTTATTCACTTCACCTTGGAGTATTTAAAGGAACGAGTTGGTTTTTAAAAACATCTTTTAAATGACGGGGATAACTGAATAACTCTCCTCTTGGAAATAATAAAAAACGGTCTTCTCATAAGATGACATTCATTGCAATTCAAAAATTCAATACCTACTTGTAAGTAAAAAAAGTAATAAATAAAAATCATAACGTGCATGAAGTACTAGGAGGTACCTCATGTTATCAATTTCTATCATTTTATCAGAATGACTTAAAGAAGGTATTAAAAATGGTAAAATCTGAATTAGTCACGATATCCGCAAGAATCCCCAAAGAACAATGGCAATTCCTTAAAGAAAAAAAGATAAACATTAGTGCAATCATTAGAATGGCAATTGCCAGGGAGATTCAAAAATTCAAGGAAGAAGAACTAAAGGAGTCTTTGGACAAAATGTCTCGGGTATTGAAAAAAATACCTGTGAAAACAATGATAACAAGCATTAGAGAGGATCGTGACCAACGATGAAAGATACTCGCCCTCTGATATTTGACTCTTCATCTCTCATCAGAATGATCAGAGATTGGGGTGAAAAAGCCTTATTCGCACTTAAAAGTGAACATACAATCGATCTTGCTTCATATGAGATTGGTAACGTGCTCTGGAAGATGGTTTTCATCCATAAATCGATCACCCGTGATGAGGCACTGATGGTTTTGTTGGAATTTCAAAAATTTCTGCAGATGATGAAAATTCATCCTCTTCAAGATCCAAATGCAGTTCTCCAAGCAGCGGTCACCTTCGGTATCACTTATTATGATGCTTCTTACGTTAACTTGACCATCAAGCTTGGTGGGATTCTTGTCACCGATGATAGAAAATTAATCAATGCAACCAAGAATAGAATGACCGTGGTCACATGCAAAGAACTGTTAAGAAATAGAAATTCATTGAATGGGGACCATTCTTGAGTTAAAGAAGAATTCATCATGATTTTGAGATGTTATCGAAGCTTACTTGATTTTGGAGTGATCAAGGTTTTTCATCCACATTATGAGTCCAGATTCAAGCAAACTCTGGAAAAACAGTGTCATGCCATGCAACAAACATCTTTACGTAAAATATGAAAATACTTGAAATTTACATCTCACCAGCCTGTCGAAAAAGTATTTTCATCCAACAGTTTTGAATGACTCTTGATGTTAGCGAAGAGTAATCCAAGCAATCTCACCAATTATTCATGAACCTTTCTCTGGGATTAAGTACTTATCAGGTCAAAAAGGTTTCCGAAATGTCTATCCCTTAACTCCATTTTTAGTAGTACGAAAAAAAGCAACAAAAAAGGAAAGAAGATCAGACAATGAAATTCAGATGTAATTTAGAATGAAAGTTCTTTTTTAACATTCGATTGATCTTGATTAAAGGATGCATCAACGATTTTTTAGAACAAGAATTCTTCTTGTCAATGCTCAACATCCATTCTCATATTTCTCAACATCCATTCTCATATTTCAGATTCATTCAAGATCTTCAAGATGATTTACCGGTCAATCGTTCTTGAATTTCTTGTCGAGATAGCAGTTCAATGCCAGCCGCCCGGAGACGCTGCAGCGCCTCCTCTCCTATCCGTTTGTCGATATCCGTGATTACCAGTATCGGCAATCTCTCTGGAACATCTGGATACAATCGACACAAGAATTGTACCTTCTTGACGAACTTGTCCACCTTGTCCAAGTCCCGCAATATTTCCGTGACCTCCACGGCAACCAAGGGTTTCAGGCTAAAAATATCCAATTTCACCACAGTTGAGTCGATG
>JAJRXH010000744.1 GCA_024276395.1 archaeon | reverse complement strand
GCTATAATCTGTAAAAAAATAATTAATGAGTTAATGGAAGGTAAAGCAATCGCCTTCTACAATTTTTCAATCGTTTTTACAACATTCTTTCAAAATTTCATTTTTCTATCAATGTATCATTCATCTTGGTAGCGGAAGACCTTTTTACTGAAGACATGAACTGCCGCCACTAGAAAAATAGCCGTCCAAAGAATGGTCAGTCCCATATCGACAAGTAGATCTGGCCATGTAAAGAGATGTGGAAGCATCAATCCCTTTTTCACTACCAAAAATGATGCACGCCATGGAGCCACATCAAGAATGGTGATTGGTCGACCAAGAATTTCAAAGAAATAATCTTGGACGGTAACAAAATATTCAAAACTGAAAAAAGATGCGGTGATGAGAACTAGGCTTAGCAAAGGAATGGCCGCTCGGTAATTGATGTAGGCACCGACAATGTAGGCAATGGATGCTGAAAGTAAACCTGCAAGAAAGATGGTAACAACCATCAGAATTAACTCTATCGGTCGAAATTCAAGGGGGACAGTTCCCAGTGCCGTTGCAACCGCGATGAAAAAGGCGGTCTGGATTAATGCCACGATTCCCCAGGCTAGGAAGTTACCTACCAAGTACTCCGTGGTCTTCATTCGAGATAACTTCAGCCGTTTTAGAATTCCCCGATCACGTTCATCACCGATGAAAACAACAACACCAGTGCTCAGCATTAAAACGGATTGCATGATTTGACCTGGGACCAAACGGGCAAAGTATTCACGTTGAACGTTTTGCAAGACATCACGAGTTCCAGTTTGAATCAAATTCACCTCAAAACTCATGGATTGAGTGGTTCTGGTTGCATTCTGGGTAAATGAGAGGGTAATGTTCGACAAGTTAAATGACTGTTGGAGCCGTTTCCAGGTCTTTGGGAGTTGTTGAGACAATGCTTTTTCAAGAAAGAGGGGTAAAACTTGCCAGACTCTTGTATATCCTTCATGGGTACTTGCAAAGGCGGCATCACCATGATATTCCAATTGAATCGTGATGTTAGAAGTGGTAGCATTTCGGGATAGTTCCTCAATGATGGGACCCAATCTTGTCGTTTCTGAAGGATTATCTTGAAGATATACAGTCAATTTTGTCATGATGACTAGATATGACTGAGTTTTCAAGTATGTCGTGATTTGTCTTGAAAAATCCTCTGGAATGACTAATCCACCACTAATTTTCAGGTTAGCAATATCTTTTTCCATTGTACTAACGTTATCATAAGTTTTTACTTTAAAGTAAGTTAGATTTGTCAAGGGATTTGTTGCTTCTAGCTCATTAATGAAAGTTGCACTCCAAAGATAGGAATCACCTAAATCAGAGTCCGTAAATTGAGTATCATGGTCAACCACGCCAATAGTCAATGTCTTTGTTTCAACAGTAGATATGGGTTGGAAAAAAGTAAAGAGTAACAAGAATACAAGTGGAAAGCCTATGACATAAAAATAAAACTCCTTGGTTCTTAAAATAACCTTGATGCGACTAACCATGAGTTTAATGATCAACATCTTCAATCACCTCGATTCTTTGTCCTGTCTCATTCAGCAGTAAATTCTTTAGTAGTGAGGAACACGAAAGCATCATTCAAGGTTGGCTTGCGGAGTGTCAGGCTAATGATTCCATTTTTTAGTTCAGTTGATTTCATGATCATTTCTCCAATGGAGGAGACATTTGATCCACTAATGAGATGTTTCATCCCCAACTTCACGTGTCGAACATCTTGATCGTGTTTTTCCAAGAAAGAGGCGAAATCATTCACGTATTCTTCATCAACCAACACTTCAATTATCTCTTTCCCACAAGTCTGCTCGACAAGTGCCTTGGTTTCATCAAGAGCAATAACTTGCCCTTCATCTAGCAATAACACTCGATCTGCCAAGTATTCTGCTTCTTCCATCAAGTGAGTTGTGAAAATGATGGTCAAGCCACGTCTTCGCAGCGCTTTCAAGTTAGCAAGCAACACGTTACGTGCTTGCACATCAAGTCCAGCGGTAGGTTCATCTAGGAATAACAATTTGGGGTCATGGAGTAAAGACATGCTAATGGCAAGCTTTCGTTGTTGTCCTCCAGATAGTTTTTTCACCAGTTTTTTGGCGTGTTCTTCGAGTTCGAATGTCTGTAACAATTCTTGAATTTTTTGGTTTCTTTCTTCTTTTTTCAGTCGATAACTTTCGGCAATGAGCTCAAGATTTTCTAACGTGGTAAGATCCGGCCAAACAGCATGTTCTTGGGGAACCAGTGCTATTTGATGGCGTAATTCTGAAAATAGTAAATTCTCAACTGGGACTCCAAGCACTTCAACCATTCCACTGCTTGGTTTTAATTGTGCCGTGAGAATTTTCATGAGCGTGGTCTTTCCTGCCCCATTAGGTCCAAGGATGCAGAATACTTCACCTTCATTAACCGAAAAATTCACATCTTTTAGAGCTTCAGTTCCTTCATATCTTTTGGTTAAGTTTTTCACGCTAATTATCTGTTGAGTAAAGCCCATTTGTTAATCACCTTCATTTCTTTTCTTCAAGCTAACATCCGTGCTCTTGTAGTGAAGGTTTTTTTCATTACCAGCTGTTGAAGGATGAAGAAGATCAGATAAGCATGATGGATGAGAAGGGCACTAAGAAATGACATTCCGAGTAATAAAGCAATGGAGTTAATCAACCCGATGAAAAAGGCACCATTAAGTACCATCATCAATTGTTCCCTTGTCTTTAGGCAAATGGCTTGTTGAAAGCAAAAGATCAGTGTCCCCGTGATTGCTGAAAGTAAGATCGCGTCGAACGGATGATTAACGATCCCGTTTGATTCCCATACTTGATGTAAAATGGCCAGGATAACCACCCGAAATAGGAATTCTTCGATGAGAACTGGAAAAAATGCACTTACTAAGAGAATTTTCTTGGAAGAAATCTGAAGATAAATTTCCATCCATGATTGTTCATAACTTCGTGGCGTTATGCGCATTCGAGGGAAAAATTGAAACATCAAGTTTGATGTGACAAAAATTAGCGAAACTCCGGCAAAAAATAGCAAAATTGTCTCCAGAAGAAATGACACGGTTTTATTGACCGTCTTGTTGACTCCAAGCAACATAAAATAATCGACATCTGGGAATAAGACGATGAGAATGGAGGCAAGGACAAAACCATAAAACAAATAAAAAATTCCGGAAAAAAGACCTCTCATCGCTGAATAATTGAGTCTTGATGCAAGG
>JAJRXH010000743.1 GCA_024276395.1 archaeon | reverse complement strand
GCTCAGCTTGTTGGCATATATCTTCCTATACTTGGTTGGCATCCGCGGTTTCATTTTAGAGGGGGTCTTCATTTACACGCGTGAGGTAACTCTTTCCTCATTGTTTCTCTTGGTGTTCATTCTAATACCAATTAGATTTCTAGAAGGAAGACGCGTTTATGATTGGAATCAAGGATTATTTTTCTTGTTAGTCGCCTTTACCGTGTTATGGTTGATTTTTTCTCCATTTGGATACATTCCAGTATTATCTCTACCAGGCGGTGCTTAATTGATGAAGGATATTTCCCATTACACGCGAGTACAACAAAAAAGGTTGTTTTGGATTTTGGGATTGTTAGCGTACGTGCCAATCATGTTGAAATTAATCTTGTTTTTTGTTGATGTTTCGAACATCAATTTTCCACTTACTGAACAAGAAGTCAATTTGTATTTGGTCCTCTTGTTGCTGTTCTTCTCTTTAATGGCCCTAATCTATATCTTTTTTGCAGTGTCAGGACCTTTTCAAATAGGAGTTGATCCTTTCTTTCGTCGTCATGGGACAACAAGAACTCGATCTTTTAGATCCAGTGATGTTCTTGCTTCTAGAAGAAATGTTTCCCGACATTTAAGATCTTCAAGAATTACCATGAATATAGAGGATCCAAAAGAAAAATCAAAGACTCCGTTAGTTTCTCATTGTGAGTACTGCGATGAGAAAGTATATCTTCCCTATCATTGCCGAAGATGTAATGGTATTTTTTGTGATCTACATCGCCTTCCAGAGCGTCATAGATGTCCTTTCTTGTGAAAATTTTCCGCTTTGTGTTTTCTCAAATGGAATGAATGGAGAATTGTTACTCGAAAGCATCAATTGTTTTTAGCCAATCAAGAACTTCATTGGGATGCGTCGAGGCGTCCTTTATTTCGTCGAACACGTGAATGATCTTTCCATTTGGGTCTATGATAATTGTTTTACGCTTGAATTCTTGCTTGGTACCACTACTTTTATCACGAGTAAGTTTGATTGCATTGTATGCGGCATATGTTGTTGTTAAGACATCAGAAAGCATCATCACTTGTATCTGGTGCTTCGTAACAGCTTCTTGTAGCGTGCTGGTGTCATCCTTTGATATTCCTACAACGATGGTATTTCTTTCAGAGAATTCATTCATCAATCCACTGAAGGACACCATCAAGTTAAAATCATCGTCATTTTCGATGGTTTCGATGAAAACTAGTGTTAAATACCTTCCTCTAAAATGTTGGAGCTTGATGAGATCATTTTTCCAACTAGGTAATTCAAAATCCGGAGCAATGCTTCCAATCTTTAGTTTACTTGTCATAAAAGTCGCTTCCTTTAAAATTATCTCTTTCATTTGATAGGGGGGTGCTTTCCTTTTTATCATTTATTATTTTTTGTGTTGCACGTTACACAGAAAGTTCTTTTTTCTCCGGTAGGAGCAACGTGTGAAATCATTCTACGTTGACATTCGTTGCATTTTTTCTTTAGGATGGTGATTCTTCCTTTTTCTGGTAAAAAATATGCTTGTTGACAAGTAGGGTAATTTGTGCATCCTATTAATCGGTACTTTTTTACTTTCTTATAAGTCAAGCTCCCAGCACATTGAGGGCATAGTCCAATTATCTCTCGTGTTAATTTTTCGGGAACGAAGGTATCTCCTACTTTTTTTCTTGGGCTTGTCCACGTACACGTGGGATAACGAGAACAACCAAAAAATTTTTCTTTGGTTTTAGAGTTGATTCGTTCAACGAGGATTCCGGCTCGGCAGCTGGGACAAGTGATAGTATTACTGGTTGCTGCTTTCTTATCTTCTCCTTTCTTCTCTTTTATTACTGGTAATGATGAATTAGAAGTTGTTTTCGTTAGTAAATCTTGTAATCGATCTAGTTGTGCTATCAGTTTCTTGTGAAGGTTGATGTAATGAGTTCGCATTTCCTCTAGCATTGTTTCGAAAGGAGCTTTTTTAGTGGCGACCTCGTCCATTTTCTGTTCGACCATTCTCGTGAATGCTGGTGTCACGAGATCGGGCCAGATTGATTCGAAGAGTTCGATGATCGATCGACCCGTGGGGGTACTATGATAGAATCTTCTTTTCCGAATGATGTAGTTTCTCTCAATTAGCTTGTTGATGACTTCTGGACGGCTTGATTTCGTGCCAATTTGTAATCTTTCTAACATTCTGATTAGAGTAGAATCAGACCATGGAGGTGGTGGTTTTGTTTTAAATTCTTCTGATCTTATGTTACCGACATTGATTACTTGTCCTTTATTGAAGGAAAATTTGGTGGTATCTCTTGGTTTTTTCCACTCTATCGCTTCGGTCCATCCAAAATCCAGAGTTAACTGATAATCCTGACTAAACATCTCATCTTTAATCATGACTTTCACGGATCCTCGTTCCATTACGAGATCTGGCATGAATAATCCTATGTAATACCGAGAAATGATCTCCCAGGCTTTAACGTGTTGCTGCTTTATTCTTCCATGGGCTTTGGGAATGTTACCGGTTGGGTGGATGGGATCATGGTCTTCTGGTCCTTGTTTTTTTCCATTGTTTCGTACTTGTCGTGAATCGGTTATTCTCTTCAAAAAAGGGATGAAAGGTGAATGCTTGGCGAGATCATTGAGGATTTGCCCATGGGGGAATTGATCCTTGAAACGACGATTGTCTGTCCTTGGATAGGATATGTAACCTTCTTCGTAAAGAGTCGCTAGAATCTCCATTGCGGTATCAGCTTTGATCTTTAGTTGTTGTGATAATAAGGATAAAGCATCTGTGGTATTGAGGGGTTGAGGTGATGGCGTTCTTGTTGTTCGCCTAATGAAGTCGTCGATGATTCCAGTCGTGGCATCCTTTATTTTAGATAATACTGACGAAACATCTTTTTCATCATCAAAAGGTGATTTATCGTGTTTTACAGAAATAATGATGGATTGACGCGAGTCGTCAAGTAGATCAGCCATAATGTTATACTTTGATTTGGTTTCAAATCTTTCTCGTTCACGGTCTCGGTCGACTATCAACTTGAGCGTGGGAAGTTGAACCCTTCCCACGGATAATACTTTTTTTCCGAGATTGAGTACTTTCCGTGCGGCGTGTGTCACCTCGCGCGTTCCGGCGAATCCCACCCAGGCATCAATGATTCTACGGCCTTGCACTGCTAGGGCCAAGTGTGGTTCCCATTGTCTCAAGTCATTAAAAGCTCTGATAATTTCTCGTTTCGTGAGAGAGGAGTTCCAAACTCGAAGAACTTTTAGTCCGTGTTTTGCACGTGTTGCTATGTTATAGGCTTCATATGCAATGTTATCACCTTCGGAATCTGGATCTGTTGCTAGCCAAATCTCATCAGCCTGTCGTGCGAGCTGCGTGATGATTTTTTGAAAAATTGGGTTTTCCTTGACTACTAATGCATTAGGATTAGTTACAATTTCTAGAGGTTCAACTTTATTCCATCCAAATTCTTCTGGGGTATCAATGTTGGTGATGTGGCCGATAAGAGGGAGAAAGGTTATTTCGTGTCCATTCCAAGATCCTTTTCTCAAGTATATCTGCTTGGCAACTTGTTCGACTCGATGGGAACCAAGTAAAGTTTCAGCCATTGTTTTCACTTGACTGGGTTTTTCCCCAATTACTAACACATTTGCCATTGTCTTGAATCACCGGAAGGTTGTTGGATCTCCACTTAAAAACAGGATTTTTTTGGTAGAGATTTTCATGGTAGAAAATGGGATGGAATCGCCTACTCGGAGACTTTCAGTAGGATTTTTCCGAATTGTTCACCTTTTTCCATTCGTTCTTGTGCTTCACGAGCTTCATCTAGCTTGTACACGGTATCAATGACTGGTTTTAATTTCTTGGCAAAGACTAGCTTCATGACTTCTCTGAATTCGCTTTGACTGCTCATTGTTGAACCAAGAATTTCTAGTTGTTTCCAAAATACCAAGTTGATGAATAAATCAGTTTTTGGGCCGGTAGTCGCTCCGCACGTGACTAATCTTCCTCCTTTTCGGAGGGTTCGTAAACTTTTGCCGAAAGTAGCCATTCCGACAGAATCGACAACCACGTCAACTCCTCTTTTTTCCGTGACATCCACGTAAACGACTTTTTCCCAATCTTCCACTTCTTTATAGTTGATCACGTAGTCCGCTCCAATCTCTCGAGCTTTTTCCAATTTTTCTTGGATGCTTGACGTGGCTATGACCTTGGCTTGTAATAGCTTTGCTATCTGAATGGCAGCGGTAGCAACTCCTCCTCCAGCACCAATCACCAGAACATATTCACTCGGCTTGACCTTAGCTTTCGTGACGAGCATTCTCCATGCTGTGAGGAAATTCAGAGGAGCGGCAGCCGCTACATCCAAGCCAATTTCGGTCGGTACCTTGATGACATTCACGGCAGGAACAACAACAAATTGGGCGTACGTTCCATTTGAGTGCTCGCCGATGATGTAAAATCGGTGGCATAGGGAATGCTCCCCTCGTAAGCAATCCTCACACGTTCCACAGCTGACACCGGGATTGAGAGTCACTCGATCCCCTTCTTTCAGGTTCGTTACCATTTCTCCCACGTTAACGACCGTTCCAGCACCATCTGAACCAAGGATGTGAGGGAAACTGAGTTTTAGTCCTGGCCATCCTTTTCTCACAAAGATGTCAAGGTGGTTTAGTCCGGCATATTCAAGTTTTATTAGAACTTCATTAGGACCTACTGTTGGAATGGGGAGGTGATCAACCTTTAACTGGTCAAGATTGCCATGTCCTTCAATGAATGCTGCCTTCATCTGTTCCATCCTTTCATCACCAAGAACCTCTTGATGATTGTATTTTTAATTGCTGTGGTGTTCAATTAACATTGATTTGACAAAAAAAATTTATGTTAACAGGTTTGATATCATTTTTGTTGTTTTTGAACTACCTGGGAACGGCCAATGATCTTATTTCCTTGTGAAGGACGTCTAGGGATAATCAGTGGTGGTGTGGATTCGTGTTGAGTTGATATCTCTTCTTTTTTCCTTTTTCGAGGTGGAAGATGCTTTTTGTAGAAGAAAAAGTGTTAACGTGTCGGATTGTTGGATGAGAATTTCTAGGCACGTTTGACTACTACTTTCCTTGCATCTTGCTTATTAGTATCAAGGATGGTTATGAAGTTGGAAAAGAAAAAAGATAGTGGAGCATTTGCCACATCATCATCCACCTTCCGTGCGTACTATGAGATATAGGCTATCCATTGGACCAATTCCAGCTTTTTCCACGCTAATGTGGTCATCAAGTTGATGGCCACGAAACACGAGAACTACATTTTGGGGTGGTATTCGCTTGTGTTCAGCAGCAATTTCTTTAATCTTGAAAACTGGATCATATGGTTCAACACTGACCAAGATTTCATCTCCGCCGACAGCGGAAACTACTCGTACTTTCATTTCATCTTCACGTCCAGAAAATGATCCTTACCAAGTACAAGAAGAAAATCATTTTTTAAAAACCGTTAGCTCTTGGCATCATAGAGGAAGGTAAGGTGTTAATTCACCTCATTAATGAGAAGTTTGGTGAATTCCTTGACAGATATGAGTGATGAAAGTCGTGAATTGGAGATAGAAGTTATAGAGACGGATAAAGGAGATGTTCCAACCTTTGATGGGATGAAAGCGGTCATTGAGCAAATATATAAGGATTTTGAACTCCTAGCAAGGCCTTTTGAAAAAATCATTGATGAAATAGAAGTTATCAAGAAAAAGCAAGATTCCTTAGAGAGCGAACTCCAGGAAATATCGGCAAAGATTGAT
>JAJRXH010000742.1 GCA_024276395.1 archaeon | reverse complement strand
TTGATGACTGGGGAATGTGGTTGTAATCCAGCATTTACCCGTTATGGTGTCATTTTTGGCATTCCCGTTTCTTTCATTGGTTTCATTGGAATGATCACGTTTGCCACGTTTACTATCCTTTTCTTACTTAATAAACCCATTTTCAATCTTGATTTAATGTTTCTTTTCAAAATTTTCTTTCTTTTAGTTACGATAGGTTTAGCATTCGTGATTTACCTCATGTACATTAGTTATGTCGTGATCAAGGATCTCTGCCAGCTATGTCTAATTTCACAAACCATCACGATTTTAATATGGCTCATCAGTTTTAGAATATTTCAAGCCTCATTCTTTTCCAAAAGCAGGCGTGACCACATTCAGTAATTCAGGTCTCCGGATCAAAAATGGAAAAAATGAATGACTTGAATTTTCTTTACTCTTTTTCTTGGGATTTTTTTCCTTTCCTTGCCATTGTCTTCACCATTACAATGCTACTTAATGAGATCATAATTCCTAGCACATCAATAAAGGACGCCTTGGCTTGGAAAGTGGGCGGCTGTTCCTGAGGATTACCTATTTGAAAGTAACCATGCATTCCTTTCTCAAAGTGCCCGACGAACGAACAAAAAAATATCACGTACTTGTCCTCATTGGGTGTTGTCCATTCCATGGACCAAGTTCTGGGTGCTACCGGATTATTGTCATTTGCCGTGGGACCAAGAATGAGATCGCCATCTGTTTCAGCAGCATCCAAAGCGGTATTAATCCGACGACCATCAACGGCAATAACTAGGTTATGTGGAGTTGGATCTGGATTGCTAAAAACAATGGTGTAGGTAGTATTTTTTTCAAGCTTGATCACGCTCACGTTATATAATGCTTCTCCAGAAACGGCACTAATTCGTATTGTTCGTGATTCATCATTAGTAAGATATCCAGCTGTCGAAAGGAGAGATAATGGAAAGTAATTTGAAATCGTGAGATGAAAAAAAATTGATATTGGTATTAACAAGAAGATCAATGTAAGAATTACCAGTTTTACTCGTTTTGTCACCATTCGTGCTTCTTCCACCTTTTAATGATCTTGTGTTCCATTCTTTTAGGGGTTTTCCCTACTTACAGGAGAATGAAGATCTTTAAAAACTACTCAATGCGGTAAACAGTTCCAGAATTAGCCAAATTGTTTCTCAAGGCAGTCAACAAAACTCATTGTTGATGTCTCTGCTACTGGAAATGGAGGCACAATATTTATGAAATCTGCTTTTACCACTGGTAATGGTGATGCAAATGCCCGTGCTTGATTTTTCATCATTAGATGCAAACACGAAAAAGCAATACCTCATGTTAGGTACGACTACTTGGTTGAGCTTCATTTTCTGGTCATTCTTGGTTGAACTTGTTTCGGTAATTTATTTCCTGAATTTAGCAACCCTTTCAATCAATGAATCAATCTCATTCTTGTTCGTGTTATTCATCCCAATCCTGCTAGGACTCGAATCTTTAAGTGTTAAAATCCGAAGATATGAGCCCATTCTTTTTGCATCTAGCGTGCTCAGTTTACTGTTCTACCTGCAGGATGATGTTTATCTTCGAGCCATGGCTTTGACGATAGGTATGACGGGAATCATACTCGTGATTTTTCTGTGGTTTACCTTGGAAGAAAATGAAAGAGATGAAAGAGTTTTTTCCCTAATGATTGGCTTGATTTTGTTTCTGCTAATACGACTTACCACGAAAACATTGAATCCCGTTTTTAGAAATCAAGTTGGGACTCTATTGTCCATGTTCATCACGATAGCCGTTTTGGGAATTCAATGGTCCTTGCATAGTTCAAGAAGAGAAAATGAAGCTTTCAAGAGAGCGATTTCTGATGATGACAAGCTGATCAAGAATTCCATCGGTAATTTATTAAAAAATGACGAAAAAATACCCCCATTTATCCCACAAAAGGGTGAAGAATGGCCCTTCATCGCTTTTCCCCTGGGTGGCATTCTCTTCATTACTCACTGGCTCTTCACGAGTCATGGAATAATCCCACGCTGGAATGGTTTAGAACCATTTCCTTGGGGTTTACTGGTAATTTTTTCCCTTGTTACTGGACTGTTACTAGTAAGGTCTCCTTTTGTCAAATCTGGTTTCTGGTGGATGGTCAGCTTTGTTGGTGCAATACTCCTTGCTTTCGGTTTCGGTTTCACGGGGTTATTAGGAGGCCTTCTCATAGCAGTAACTCTTCCATCACTATGGTCCAGCACGATTTACAAGATCCAACCAAGCAATATAGGGAGAACTGCCTTCATATCCATCTTCATTTACTTATTTCTACTATTAGGTTCGGTTTTTACTGTTACTTACGCTTACATTCCAGCTGGAGAGATTTTCAGAGAAAATGAAGAACTAATTCTCCTCATTGCCTCATTCATTACCTCATTTACCTTCATTAGAGAAATGAGTATTGTCCCTGAATTTACCGTCAAGCTGCCACCGCAAAACCGGCTAAACGTGTTGATTTTTCTCGTGATTTTTGGCTTAACCGGGGCTGTTGGAGTACGAATGGGTATTGAATCGTTAAGTAGTGATGTAACAGCTGATACCTTGACAATAATGACTTGGAACATTCAACAAGGCTTTGATGCCAATGGTCTCGTGAATTTCGAGGAAATAGCGCGAGTCATAAAAAATGAGGGTATTTCAATCATTGGGATCCAAGAAAGTGATACCGTGAGAGTGAGTTCTGGAAATCGAGATATTGTTGAGTGGCTTTCCACGGAATTAGGCATGCACAACTATTATGGCCCAACTCCGAAGGAGAGCACCTTTGGAAACGCCTTGTTGTCCTTCTATCCAATTCTTGAAGCACGATCAGTGATTTTACCATCAAAGGGAGAGTTGGCGGTATTATTGGTCACGAAAATTCAAATTAAGAATGTTAAAGTCAACGTGCTTGTTGCTCATTTTGGTGAAACAGAGGAAGATCGGACTGCTCAAGCTAAGGCAACAACAGCGATCATTCATGAACTAGAAGGGCCTACATTCCTAATTGGAGATTTTAATTCGGAACCAGGATCTACACAGATTTCTCAAATCATTGCAACTGGATTGGTTGATAGTTATTACTACCTCCACGGTGACCATGCTGCCACGACCATTTCATCGGGAAAAACCATAGATTTCATTTTTTCTTCGAATGTTACCGTGTTAGATGCCATGGTACTGGACACGGGAACAATTTCCGATCACAAACCAGTCATCGTGACTTTCACAATTTGAAAAAGAAAAAAGCAAGATCTTGTATTTTTTTCTTTTCAACGTAGATCTAAATGGTGGTGATGTGCAAGCTTAGTACTCGGTTTCAACGGTCATAGGAATGTACTCTAGTACCATTTTCTCAAGGACAACTGGTGGGTCTTGTTCTGCGATGTAAAGCGCTGCATCTATCTTGCTTTCACTTTCAGCCCAAATTTCAAACAGTGGATCACCTGGATTGATATCGTCCCCATGATCAACATAGATGATGACACCTGCCGTTCGATCCCAAGGGGCACCAGCAGCTCGTGCGATTTTTACCAAAGATGATGATCTAACCGTGTAAACGGTATCTGAAATATCGGCCGTTACAAGATGCCGATAACTAGCTTTAGGAATGGATTCTGAAGTTATGGAAGGATCTCCACCTTGTGCCTCTATGATTTCCTTGAATTTCTCCAGGGCTTTGCCCTTTTTCAGAATGTGTTCTGCAATGCCATAACCAGCGCCGCGTGGCGCTTTTCCAGTCATCTCAAGCAAGATTCCAGAAAGTGACAGTGATTTCTTGATCAAGGCACGGGAGGCGAATTTATTCTCTAACACCTTGAAGACTTCAATCATTTCCAGTGCAGGGCCGATCATTCTCCCAATGGGACGGATTCCAGGAGAAATGACGTTTTCAACGTGCAAGCCCATTCTATAGCCAACTCGAGAAAATTCATGGGCTAATTCTCGTGCAATTCTCCGACGAGGAAGTTTCGATCCTTCTCCAGTTGGAAGATCAATTAGAACATATTGAGAACCTGCCAATTTTTTTTTGGAGAGAATGGATGCCACCATCAGTGGAATGGGATCCAATTTTAATGGTTTTAACACGCCAATGAATTTATCCATTACTCTTCCAATTCCAACACTCTCTCCGTTGACGATACATCCCCCAGTTTTATTGACCACTCTTACCATTTCTTCGAGCGAAAGATCTACAGGCATCACTACTTCAACGGCATCAATCGATCCAGCTGGAGAAGTGATGGCACGCGTGGACACTTTGGGGATGGTTAGACCCGCGGCGGCGATGATGGGGACGATGATGGGCGTGATGCGGTTACCAGCAACTCCACCAATTGAATGTTTATCAACCACGGGTTTTTTTGCAAATTCCAATGGACGTGACATCTCTACGATACTCGTGGCCATCTCTACGGTTTCATCAGGATCTAAACCTTTAATTTCAAATAATGTGGCTAGAGCACCCAATTGGGCAACTTCTACAGCTCCAGTATCAATGGCACGCAATAATTGACGAATATCGCTGGCACTAAGTTTTTCTCCATCTAACTTCTTGTGAAAAAGTTGGTTCACTATCATGTGTCCACTAGAGGGTTCTAATTGAACATAATCTGGCATATCTTTCAATTCAGTGCTTACCATCACGGTATCCTTTGATACTGCATCAGAATAGATTATCTTGGCAACTATTTCTGTCGGCAGCAGTTGGACGAGCGTCCCAGCAGCAAGATGTTGCGCTTTCCCTGTTTCTGGATGCAGAAAAACTTTAGCAAAGCTAAAGCCTTCAATGCGTCTTCTAATGACTCTTAATGGTGTTCTCACTAATTCATCCATGGTAATCACCGATGTATTGTTCTTTTTATGCTTCATCTCAAGTTCACGGGTTAAAAAAATTTGTTACTCTGGTAATCTCATGACTCATTTCTTCATCCCTTAAATCGAGTGCATCTTCTCACTCTGACTTCATCCGCGGTATCTAAGAGTTATTTAATCATCCCATTATTTAAAGAGTGTTTTTAATAACAACCTCGTCCCTTTAAACATCCTGAGAACAAGTGAATAACTCTCCAGTTGCTTGCAGAAAGGAGAAGAATCACTTATGACTTCGTGCAGCACCACAAGCTTATTATTGCCAGGAACAATATGATTCTCGAAAGAAATGGAATGGCACTATCGTGAGATGATAAAGGCATTTTGGAGAAATACCACGCGTGATGAGTTACGATCTCTTCAAAGAGAGAGGAATCTAAGAGTTCGTCATGTCGGTTTGAATCACGTGATTTTGGAAATCTCAAGTCTTGAAGATCCAAATCGAGAGTTGATGCTGAAATTTCCTTGGAGAAAGCAAGGTGTGGAGAAGTTAAGACGCGAGATATTCATTCTCAGAATTTTTGGTAATGACCTAGATGCGATGCCCAACATACTTTCGTGGAGCATTCCTAGCGAACCGGAACAATGGAGATTTTCCTTCCTTGTTCTTCCCAAGCACGAAATCTGTTATGCAAGGCATTCCCCTCCATTAGAACGTGAACATCAGGAGAAAATGGCTCAAACGTTACTAAAGATTCATGGTGTCATGATGCCACGAGAACTACTTGCTGATGCTGATTCACGCTTGGTTGCTCAGACAAGAAGAGAATGGCTCTTTTTCTGGGTTCAACACATCAAGCAGAGATTGCCAACACCTTCTTGGATGGAATTACTGGTTAATTGGAGGAAGATACTCAGCATACTGGAAAAAGAACACGTGGATTGGATGGATCAATCAACCTCCCTTACTCATGGTGATGCAGCCTTGAGGAATTGGTGTCATGATCCGAAGGGACGTACTCTTCTCATTGACTGGGAAGACTGGCAGTTTGCTTCCATTGAGCTAGACGTGGCAATGCTTCTCACTGAAAACAATCCATCTACAAGTGTCTTAGAGGGAAACGCTTGGAGTTTTTTCATCAAGGAAACCCTTGGAGAGGAAACATGGATTAAAGAAGAAC
>JAJRXH010000741.1 GCA_024276395.1 archaeon | reverse complement strand
TGACAAATTCCAGAAACGTGTATTCTGCCTCACCACGGAATACCACATCAACATTCTTCCCTCCAAACGTAAGACATTCATCTGGCATGGCTGTTGGATGATGACCACCCATCGTAACCCATTCAACTCCCTCTTCCTTGGCAATCTTGGCCGCTTCAAAGGCATCATAAAAGTTTGGAGTTAAGACCTGAATTCCCAAGATGTCAGGCTTCCATCTCTTGATGTAACGACGATATTGCTCAAAATTCAGATCCAACGCCTTGCTATCTAAAATCCGCACGCTGCCCTTGTAATCATTCTCTTCCAAAACTGCGGCAATGTAACCCAACCCCAATGGTGGCGCCGTAAATCGAAGGAATCCTGTTGAATATTTAGTGAATCTGATCCCAGGGGGAACAAGAAGTAGAATTTTTACCACTTAACAGACCTCCGCGTCATATCTCCCGATTTTCTAATCTTAAAATGGCAGTAAAAAAACTTTTGAAGTGGCAAGCCTCATTCATTATAGCTTGCCATCTAACATCACACGATTTTGCATTTTAAACAATTACATCGACACTATTAGTCAATTATGACCTAAATTCCCTTCTTACGACACCAATTCTAAATTATCAGTAACAATCACATTATGAGAAGTCATACAAATAAGTCTCACGTTCCACCGAAACAGAATGAGGTTAACTTGGTAAAAAATCATCTAGAAATAAGATTTTGACATCAAAAGGACTTTTAGCCATCTCACTAAGTAACTCGCGTTCTTTCTTAATAATTCTTTTTTTGTCTCTCCCTTGATAGCAATCGTTATCCTCATTCATCATCCCAATTGCATAGTTATCATAAATTCTATAAAAATCATACTTCTTTGAAATATCACCATCACACGTGAGAATAAGTTTCCTTGAAATTGACCATTACAAATGAGGACAAAGAGGAGTTGAGGTATGATATGATAAACATTCCCAACGTACTGGATGTTTTCAAAGAATTACTCGAATTCACGAACCTTGAATTGGAATCATGCCCATGGATCGCAGAATTGACATTCACTGAAATCATGAAGGAACTCCAAAGTGAAGTGAAAGAAATAGAAGAAGCAAGGACACCAGAAGAAATAAGTTCTGAATTAGGAGATTTATTTCGAGACATTCTACTGGCAATGATCATCGCACATCGAGATTTGAACACCGTTTCACTGGAAGAGATTTTACTCCTCATCTTAAACAAAATCAAGAGACGAAAACCATGGATACTAGAGGGTAAAAAAGTTTCCATGAAAGAAGCAGTTCAGATCTGGGAGAATGCCAAGAAAAAAGAAAAAGTTGGAAGTTCGTGAGAGGAAGACAAAGGAAAATGAGGATACCTAAGTCGTATAAATTACCAAAACATCAAATGGAAACATTACAATATGATACATCACGAGATAAACCTGACATGAATAAATCTCTTGAATGGAGTAATTGATTTGATGTTGCCCTTGAAATTTCAACCAAAAAAGTACTCATTAGCTAAGAAATTAGCAAAAAATAGCACGATTCGGTCCTCTCATTAAATGATACGCCATCCTCTACGCATCACAAACCGACAATCACTTTCCAATGAAAGACCAAATCTTCTTCCATCATCTTTAGAAAAAGAAATCCATCAAGAGCGCAGGCAACATCCATTTGGTGATAACGGCCTCGTTCCTTGAAGGCTAATCTATTGCAAGTGAAAGAATGACAACAAGCCAAAATAAAAAAGTATGAGGATTAACTCACCTATCATTGGAAAGTACACGAATGAGTTCATCTCTAGTCACCACGAACACGTGAAGCCGCTCAGCAAGGCGCAAGGCAATTTCACCAGCATAGTTGCACAAGATCATCACCTTACGAATCTCTGGTACTTGTTCTCTGAGACGTTCTGCTTGAAGAATCACGTTAGTGCCAATCGACCTTTTCCAATCCTTGACCATGATGACAGCACCCGAGTGCACTACTCGAACACTGGTCGTACCATCACGAAGAGACACGACCACTGGTTGTGGCTTTGGATCTGGGAGGAAAAAGTCGACAAGATGGGAATGACCGTCACTACCGTAAAACGTAACTTTTTCCAAGTAAGTGAATCCTTTTGCCTCTAAATAAACACGTAACATTTCTTCCAAGGGCATAGTTAAGATATCCTCAAGGATGAGCATCTTTCATACCTCTTTTTCTAAATTACTTTCTACCATTTTTGGGTTACTTTTTGCATTCTTTCTCATTGAGAGAATCTTTGTGAGTGAAGAGGAGGTTCAAAAGCTTGTTCAACGTGTGCTGCATCATAAATGCTCGTTAAATCACCATCCAGCAAGGCTTCTACTACTGGAACAGCACGAGGATGAAGATAATGAAGTTTTGATCGATTATCATCGTCATTTCTTCGAGTCAGCAAAAAACTTGCTCGATTTGTAGAATGAAGAAGTGGTTTAAGGTGATAAGTCAAGGTCGATAAATTAATGCCCAACAAGGAAGCCAATTGCTTGTTAGTAAAGCCTCCAACACCAAGCGAATCACTTTCAGAAACATCGACTTGAGTGTCTTTTGAACCCAGAAATCGAGAAGCTTCTGGCTGTAAAAGCAAGAATAATACTTGTTTTTGGCGATCAGAAAGATCTCTCCAATTAAAAGAAGATTCAGCAGATGTCGAAAGGTCCAAGAATCCATTAATTCGAGCAGCAAAGACCACATGCTTGGGCTGAAGTTTTTTAGCTCCTAACTCACGTAAATGCTTCAAGGATAGGTAAAAAAGATCCATGGCTAACTCGGGAATTCCAGCAGAGTACCTGCCAACCAAGGAAAACACATCTGGAGACACCCAAGAAGGAACTGAAGAAGAACAAAACACTAGGCGTTTCCACAAAAGAGATTGAATGTCTGATGAGGACATCAAGGGTATTCGCAACATGTTTTCTGCTGCAATGAACTGAAAAATGATCTTCTGTCCATTTGGATGTTGGTTAATGGTCGTCCTTGACATCAGCCAATGAAAAGCACGAGTAGCAATGGCCCCAATGATGAGAGGATTAAAATCAAAGACATCTTTAATAGACCAAATGAGCTGTTCCATTGATCTGAATGGTGAATGGGGATGAACGAGATATTCAAGATCGTCAACGAAAATAATTAATCCATCAAAATCACCGTCTTGGTTTGACATTTCGCGATCTAGGTCAGCTAACCATCGCTGCCAGCGAACTTGGGCATCATTAACGTAAGATGTCCCTTGAAGGAGATCAAACATACTTAAAAAAGCAGGCTTCAACAAAGGCACGTGCCGTGTTTTGAGAAGACCAAGTTTTAAAACTTGCAAGAGAATAGTCTTACCAATACCCTTAGGACCACGAAGAAGACCATGAATGGACAACACCTCTTCTTGGGTCAAGAGATTCTTCTTTAATAACTTGCGATAACCTTCAATGATGCGTCCAACTTGTTCAAACAAGTTCGCTTGACGTTGAGACACTATTAGAGTTTCCTTGAGATGAATTAAGGGTAAAGATGGATCAAATGGATCTTTCACGAAATTAAAATACTCCAAGAAATCAGAATGTGCATCACGACTCGCTCCTTTCTCGAGATGTTGAACAATGAATTGCAGAGGATCATCTGGAATGGTATCATCTCCTAGTTTTTTTTGCGAAACTTCATCAATTTTCCGTGATCCTCTAGCAATTTTCCCCATTCAAGCCACGCACGTTAACTTGATGATGTCCTAGTTATTAGATTACATCATTAAAGCCACTATAAATCAATCATGACCAATCAGGATTGACCGAGGGTAGGATTTTCATTGCCGTTTCATCTTCATTAGTTCGAAAGAACTCTCCTTTCTTTTCTTCTCGTTCTTTCAAGTACAAGATTAAGGTTTCCAAGATTGGAAGAACGTGATCATTTACCGTCAAAATCTTTGCTCGATGATCTTTTGGATCCGTCTTTTCCTTGACAATGGGAAAATATTCACCAGAAAACTCCATCAAGGTTTTCAAGTGATATGAAAGGGTCGATGGAGACACGCTTAATAATCTAGCGATGTGACGTGCCCATTGCTCTGAACCTTCTCTTGATGCAGAAATTTCTGACCAATAACTATTAAACATTAGAATCTCAAGTAACTTCAGCCTTTTCCCCATTAATGGCTTTAATTCATCTGACCCTAGACTTTTCTTTCCAAAGAGAACATCTTTCAACCATTTCAATCTTGTCAAACCTAATTGATCAAAGATATTCATTAACACGTCTTCATTGATGGCTTTCTGCCCTAATCTTCTAGTAATGACAAACGCTTGATACAAGGATTCCAATGCTAAACGTGGATTTCCAAACACGTGTGTAACGACTTTTCTAATCAAGGAATCTGAAATAGGAGCATTCACGAGATTTTCAGGCATTAGTCTTTTTTTCAAGAGAACGTGCATCCTTTCATCTGGCAAAGCTGGTAAAAGCAAGGTCGTTCCATTGAAATAACTAAAAAACT
>JAJRXH010000740.1 GCA_024276395.1 archaeon | reverse complement strand
GGATGATTCATTAAATTTAGTCATATATGAAGGGAAAAAACATGATTTTTTGGAAACTTCGTCGTTTAGAAGAATTGTTATTGACGCCTGAACAAGTTATCGAAATGTTACAGTACATCAAGCAGGAGTCAAATCGTTCAATGGAAAAATTTCTGAAATTGTTAAAAAAACATTTAGGAGAGACATTTCGAGTATTGAACATCGTGTACGTCTCAGAACTTCACATTCCCGTGTACATTTCATTCTTGAATGATGTCTTGACAACTGAAGAGACATTTCGTTTGTTAATCGCTCTGAATCAGGATAAACCTCTAGACACGGTTATGATATTTGATAAATTGTTGGACCTCTCCGTGGCCATCAATTGGATTAACAACTTGAATGGCCTCCTTCGTCGTCCAGAATACACGCTTCCTTTGATTGGTGGGTTTGTGTTATCTTATCCATCATTCGTGAAGAAATCTGGAATTGATTCAGGGTCATTAAGAGCTCTGTTATTTCAGTCCCTGTTCCATTGGAACCAGCTTGACCAAAAGGGCTTGAAGCACCATTTTTCTCATTTTGAAAGTTGGATCGACATTCACAGCAATACTTCAGTTGTTTTAGACCTTTTGAAGGCAATTTTGGATTTGAATGATGTGGATTTGGTAGATTCGCTGGTAGCATTGGTAAAATCATGGATGCAATCGTCTCAATGCACCTCCAAAATCTTTCAACGATTAGTGATGGTGATTGAGGAGAATCATCTTCTTGGCGACTTCGTGATGATTGGCCTTCTTGATTCAATGAGGGAAAAAGGATGGTATGATGACCAGCAAATGGTTGAAAGAATCAATCAATGGGTTAATGATGAAAGAACAGAAATGAAGAGATTTGTCCTCCGGCAAGTTCTTTTTTGGGTAAAATCGGGGACAATAGATGAATCTTTTGCTAAAGAATTGATGAATAATGCGAAAAAAGATGAAGATGCCATCGTCCGGGGTGAGATCATTCACGTGATTTTTAACTTGTACCAGGAGAATTTCTTGTCCTTGACAGAGATATTAGAATCCATCAGTTTATGGGTAAACGATCCTCATCCTTTAATCAAGACAATGCTGTTTACAGGTCTTCTCTCAATTAATAAAAACGAGTACGAAATCATTCAACTTCTAAATTCTGTAAAATCAAGTTGGCTTGAATTACTGTCTCATCCTTCTGGTGAGGAGTCCCTTCTCTCGGCATGTCTAACTGTCATAAAACTATATTATGATCACGGATTGATCTCGGATATTGAAGTTAGAAAGTTGGTTCTTCCATACCTCGAATCTCCCTATTGGAGACATCGCTTCCAAGCAGCTCAATTACTTTCTTACCTCATTCATCGTGGTGTTTTTGAACCGTCAGAAATTAAAATGATCTTTAGAAAGGAGAAAAAAGATCTAGTTCTTGATGTGGTCAGGAAGTCATTGGAAGTCTATTGATTCATGAGAGCATCGACGGAGGTAGAATCCACAATAGGACGTTGACTGTCGTTGGGAATAAAAAAGGTGAGATGGGATTGATGAGGTGAAGTTGATGTGATCATGTTGTTTCCGTGGCAATCTTCAAGAAAGGTCGGTGGTATTCAGCGACTGATTTTAGCAAATCCAAGTCAGCACTCTGGAGAAAATCATCGTACTTTCGGTGTGCCTCTTCCACGGCAGCCTCTAGTTTTTCTGGTACCACACCATGGAGAGGACGTTGCACGAGTTCAGGTTTTGTAGTTCCGCAGAGACATTTTACGTTATCCATGTCAAGCGATTCAGCGGTGAATGCCGGTTCCCCTGGCTCGTTGTGAGTGTAGGCCATGTCTTCTCCCATGATGACTTTCGTGATTTCTTCTGGGTAAGGGAAGACCACGAAATGCAAGCTGCACTTCGTGCACTTAACCCCAGCAAAAATGGGTCTTGAGATTACGGAATAGAGGGATATGACGCCATAATGGAATTCGATGGATGCAACTGCTACATCGACACTTTGTCTTAGTTTTTCATTAGTGATGAATACAAATGGATCCTTACTTGCATCGTCTACAAGATAAGCCACGTTGGTGGCTTGTTCAGCTAATTCCTGGGCAATTTTTTCGAAATTCATTTCGTCATAAGGAGATTCAATGAGCGTCTCTGAAACAATGTTTCCTCTCCCATCGAATTGTGTTTGCAGCACCTTTCCCTCTCGTGGCCACCATGTCCAGTACATCTCAGCAAAAAGAGCTCCTAATAACACTCCCAGTGCCAATCGAAGATATGGATCAATATAAATGTACAAGAGGTCTTGGTGGAGAAGGTGCAAGTCGTCCATTGACTGGGGAACACGGATCACGTGATACCAACCACGATTATCTTGTCTAAGGTATCTTTTCTTGATGAGCTTGTCGAGAATCTCCCTTGTTCCTTTTTTATCCTTGTTCAAGAACTTGCTGATGCTATTTAAACTGCGTCCATTCTTTCCTCCTTCTTGGATGAAATTTAAGATGGTCAAGTTTTTCATGAAGGTTTCATCTTCTAGTGCTTTTCGCTGGACCTGCCGTGCTCGAGCTGTAACATAAGAAAATGGTTCAGTCCATGAAGAAGGAAAACTAAAATGATCTTTTTCCGTTACTTCTGGGTCTTTTCCCTTTTTTTTAGCTGCTGTAACCGTTTTCCAAGATACATCATCTAATTGGGATAAATCATTCACTCCAGCAAATTCTTCTAGCTGTGAGAGCATGAATGCATATAGCAAGGAATAACTGGGTAATCTAAATCGTTTCTTGTATATTTTCTTGGGATTTTCTTGGATTTTTCTTATTTTTCGAGAGATGTAGTATTCATCCTTTTCCCACGTACCAATAGCAAGTGTGATGATGTTTTCGTCATCATCCTCTTTTCGTGATAACGTTGCCTCAATGTAGTCTTTTTCGCCAACACCGATGTAGGTCTTGACAGTTAATTGTTGCTTGCCCATGATTTCCACCTAGTTACTTCTTCTCATCAAGAAGAGATCCTTTTTTCTTGTTACTCTTCAAGAAACACGATGGAACTTTTGTTTTTTTTCTTTGTCCTTGATTTTCTCTGGATGCTTCCTTCTATCCACGTGGTAATTTTCAATTTCTTCATTATTTCTGTCTTATCGTGTTCATTCGAGTGAATTTTGATGATGATTTCAACTTCTTTTTCCTTAGATATCCAGTTACCTGCGTAGATGGGAAGGTAACTAGGATCATATCCGATCACGTGATTTAACGGATCTAAAAGGATCCAATCATTTCGTGGTGACTTGACTTCTACCCATGCGTGTCTTGACCAGTGGTTGGTAGTGCGATGGTAATAGAAACCACTAACTAATCGCGATGGAATCTTGAGGTTACGCAGGATTGCCGTTAGAACGCTAGCAAACTCTGTACAATCTCCTTTTCTATGAGTTAGTGCCCATGCGCAGCCTTTTTCTTCTGGAATGATTTGATAACTCAGTATTTTATGTATTTTTAGAAATGATAATCTAGTCACGTTCCAAAATTGATTTGTCTGAGCAGTGATTTTCCGTACTAGTTCGAGGACGAGTGGATGATTCTTTTCGATTCCCTTTTCTTCCCTAAGCCATCGTGTATCTTCCGTTCGATGGGATTGCCATTCTTGAAGGGGAGCTTGCACGGTAAAATCAATGGTTTTGGGATTTACAGAGGCATTCCAATTATATCCAAGCCGGACGCTATGTCCAGGTCGCAGTAGCACGTGGTCATATCTGAAATAGTTGTTATCATTAGCGTCTTTTTCTAGTTTAGGGTTATGGATCGCCAAAAATGACTTTTGTGAGTGTCCAGGGCAGTCATCGCGCGGCATTCCCATCAAAACAGTTGCTGTGACGGGTTTTCGAATGTTACAGTAAATATCTACGAAATATCGAAAGGAGACTTGCCAATGAATGATATTTTTTTCTTGTTGGCTACTTGTCAACTTGAGATTTAATAATGAATGGATTTTTCCATTTTTTGAATCAAGGAGTGAAAAAAAAATCCTATCTGACGCGGAAAAAGAGGAAAGCTTGCAGATTTGAAAGAAGCATCCAGCATCGCTTGCATGTTGGGGAAACTTTTGTCTAATAAAATGGCGGTAGAACTGGTCATGAACCACAAACAGAAATCTTGTTGAATTGATGTTTTGCATTGTTGGAAGAAAAGTTATTTTAATGCAATGATCATCTAAATCATCATTGATGTTAAGATATATTTCTTTGTTGGAGATTTTTATCGTTTCATTGGTAGAAATGCGTTCTAGCAAGATTTCATGGCTTAAAATACCTTCTTCAGTCTGAATCTCGTGCATTTTCTGTCCTCTTATTTGGATGATGAACCGTATAATGGATATTTGGTCTTAAATTCGGTGGGATTTCATCGACGAGAATCCCTAGATTTTTCTCTTGCAATATGACTATTTTTGTCTTTCTCTTGTCGTGCCGCTGCATCGTGTCCACGTGATTGTTCATGTCTCTATTATCATCCGTTGTTTTCAAATCATCACTGACTTGTTCTTCTCCTTCTTTCATTGTTATCCTTTCTTCTTGATTCATCTTTGGATTACCTTCGCCTGTTTTGTTTTCCTCGGCATCTTTTTCTTCATCATTGTTGTCGTCATTCATGCTTTGTTTTTTCTTAAGGTCTTGATTGCTCATTGAACATCACCATTTGGTAGGATGCGAGTCGGAATGATCTCTTGTTAGTCAAGCATGACCACCTTGGACCTTTTCGTCTTCGTGGACGTGATGACATTTTTTTCATGGGTAGAATCCCATTGTTCTTCCAAAAATTTGACAATGCTCTTCAAGTTATGCTCATACCATCTCATTGCGGATGGTTGTAGCCCTGAATCAGCAGAAAATTGTGACGGTGGACGAACTTTATCGGGTTTCATCAAAATTTGGTAGATGAATTCGATCAGGATGCGGTCTATTTCTCCAGGAATGTGAATGCAGGCCTCCATTTTCATTCCTCTTGAGGAGGACATCCGCGGGTGGTATAAGTAGTCCAAGCTGTAGAGTTTGATGGCACTTAAGTTTGCCGGATAACTTCTAGGAAGTTTGATCTCAAACGAATGCGTGAATCTTAGTGCACTCTTACTTAATCTAGGTCTTACAAATCCAGGTAATCGCTTGTATGTTACTTTAATCGAGTTAATTGCTCCATCGGGAAAGTAAGAAATGATCTTGATGTCCGCATCTGGATGATGCCATTCCGTTGCTAGGTTCCATTGCTCGTGATCATTCCTCGATGGTTTTGGTTCTATCCATTTCCAGTTTTTTTGTTGGAAAATTTCTTGTAATTTGTTATAAAACTCTTTTATGCTTCCTCGAACCCTTTTATTATACATTTTTGGGGGAAATTTTGTTATTAATGTCATGAGAATCACATCTCAGTTCTTGGAATTATGATCGCATGCCTTGCCATTTTGTATGAAGAAAGAATGTAAGAAAGAAGGAAATGTGGTGGTATTTTAACTGAATCTTACTGATGAAATGAGTAAAGAGTAAAGAAAAATGGAATGAACCTAAGGAGATCGTTTCCTCGTTATATTTTTGGAATGCCTACACGAACATTCGAAGGCGATTGATGGCAATGCTGCTGTCTTCCCTTATCAGAATCCAACTTGTCCCTGAGCATCGATCACGAAGGTTTCATCATCTTCTAATTGGGGGTATAATTCTCCGAAGGTCAGATCAGGAGGTAATAGTGCAAGTTCTGTTGATTTTCTCATGAAAACAAGATTAGCGCTAGTTGTACCGACTTTATTCCTCGCCCATTGTGAAAGACTGATTCCTTCGCCTTCACAGGCTTCGACAATTGAATTGAGGACATCACCAACCTTGGTATCTTGTTGCACGCCGATGAGGAATTCTTTCTGTCGTGGTTCAACTTGTACTCTAATTTTTTTCCAATAATGGCTCATGATAATAGACGCTCCCTCAATTAAATTTGAGATATTCCAAGAATGAAACAGTATTCCTTGTTTATATATCTTCTGTTATTCATGGGTTCATCGTTTTTTATTTATGGTTTTACTTGTATGCAGCTTTGAGGCTTTGAGCATGCTGTGTATAGAGAGATCTAAATGGCTCGGGGGTTGATTTGAGAATTTTTTGAAAATCTTGTGGTCCCTTTACGGGTGTCACGGTTCCAAAACCTTTAGATGAAGCTTTTCCTATTCCCACGTTCTCTGGAAGTTTGAATGGAATTTGGAAGTTTCCGAAGAATCCGCTCATTTGAATTCCTCGAAAAATCACGCCAGTATGAATCAAATAGGTTCGACATTGTAATTCTTCTTCAATTCGGATGTTTAGTCCCTTTGAGAACGAGAGAATGTTCCCAATGAGAATGCGATTTAGTAGAATTTTTTTCTCTTTCCAAGATTGGCATTGCCGATATAAATTGTAATTAGTAGGGTTTAGCGCCAACCAGGGTGTAGTGAACGTGTATTGTAGCCATTTACCATCTATTGGACCAATTTCTTCTACTGTACTAATTAATTTCTTTTCAGTCACGTCAATGTATCTATCCTTGATGATAACCTCATTGATTTGAGAAGCGATGGCTTCGGTGATTTCGGCACCTTCATCAAGTCCTATGATGAGTCCCTTTCCTTGGAGCACCTTGTATTGGATGAGAGGATATCTATAGCCTCGTTCGTGAAATTCCTCTATCTCTGGGAAATGATAAATCAGATAGCGAGAAGGAAGTGGCACTTACGAATACTTCATCTGACATGGAGG
>JAJRXH010000739.1 GCA_024276395.1 archaeon | reverse complement strand
ACGTGATTCAAGTGGAAAACTTGATCGCTGAAAAAAACTTGAGAAACGTAAAGTTACACGTCCTAACTGGGTACTTGCACATGCAATTGTCTCAAGATATGGTGATTGTTGATCTTCTCCGACGCGTTGAGAAACTTGAGGGCATTCATTCTCCCTGGGGGGAGCTTGCAAAAGCCATCACGTGTTTAATCCAAGGTAATCTTGATGATGCAGAATCGTCACTTAGAAATGCTCAGTATTTGGCCGAACTGCAACATAATGTCTCCTTAGATTTAGAGTTATCTTATTTTATGATTGAGCTTTACTTTAAGAGATATTTACTGGATGCTGATGAACGGATTCTAAGAGATATTCGGACGCTGTTCACCGTAATTGAAGCGATCTTGAAGTCAAGGGAGCATAGATATTTACATTCTCTCTTTCACCTGTTCTTATTTTATCTTCACATTTCTCTCAAGCAAGTAGACGAAGCTTTGCGATCTTTAAGTCTTGCTCAAGAATCATCATCACGGTTGTCGCATCCTCGCATTCTTAATGAGGTTGCATTGGCAGAACAACGAATGAAATATTTGAGAGAATTTGTTGAGTTATTGAGCACCGTTAGTGATAAGGACGAAGTCATCACTAGGAAGAGTCCATGGATTGCTGAGAATTCCATTGTAGTGCTTTCAGTTATTGAGGCAATGAGAATTCTTCGTCATTTACAGATGTATCAGTTTATGATTGGCGATCCCTATCAAGAAGAACCATCTAAGCCTTATCTTCTTCTTATTATAAGAACATCAGATGGAATTCCGCTCTTTACCTATGATTTTGGTAGTGAGCAGTTTGATTCAGATCAAGATATGCTCATTGGAGGGATATTAGCAGTTATTGCTGATATGGCTGAGCAGGTTTTTGGTGTCGGTAATATAAACTTGATAGAACAGGAAAATCACGTCATATTTCTAAATCCACTGAAAAAGAGTCTAGTTCTCGTGCTCATAACACCAAAGGATAGCTACTTGACTAGGAAGAGGCTGCAAATTGTTAGAAAAAGAATCATTGAAAATGAGCTTGATGATTTTCTGGATTCTGTCTTATTGATCAACGAAGAAAACCCAAACTGGAAAAAATTGCAAGATATTGTCAAGGAAACGTTTGAGTTATGATGATTTATTGAATCAATTGTCTTCTTAGAGAGTGAGGAACTTCCAAAAAGATGAAGAAAATTTTATGGAGGAGATTTGATCAAAAACGGTATGTTCGATCTTTTATGGTTTTTAAAGATCTTGTTGGCGGGATTTTATTGATGGATTTTTCGATGCACAAATGTATGTGTCTTTTATCGAAACAAGAAAAGATTTAATGTCCATTATTTTGGCTTTCTTAGAATTACAAACGTTCTGCTGCTTGATTGAAAGTCAAGCTAGAGAAAAGGTCGATGAGGCGACTGGAAATGGATTCTTCAATTAATTCGAGTGTAATAAAGGGATTTAAGTTAGAATATGGTGATCGATTATTGCGAGACTTTCTTCCGAAATACGAGAGAATAAAAATATTGAAAAAGAGTAGACTTAAGCCACAATTTGATGATCTCGAGAAAAGATTGAAACAAATCCTTGATACCCCTCTTGGAATGGATCTTTCTTTTTCTGAATTTGTCTGTCGGCATCATGATTCAGATAAAGATGTAATAATCGTCATCGATGATTACACGAGACCTAATCGCCATACTAGGATTCTTTTACCACTAATAGAGCACGAGTTAAGAAAATTAGGAGTTGATAAAAATAAAATCAAGTTATTGATTGCTACCGGAACTCATCGGCCACCTACTAAAGAAGAAATCAAGAACAAGATTCTTAAGAAACTTTATGAACATTGGAAGGGTCGAATATTAATTCATGATAGTGAAAACTCACTAATGAATAAAAATATAGGGTATAGCTCCATTAGAGGAACACCCCTAGTCCTCAATAGATATGCGGTGGGGGCATCATTTCTCATTGCTTTAGGTGATCCAGAGTATCATTATTTTGCTGGTATTGCTGGTAATTCTAAGTTGATTGTTCCAGGCATTGCTGGAGGAAAGACGATCCGCAAAAATCACCCGCTCATTTTTGATTATGGTGTAGGATTCAGACCAGAATGTAGACTTGGTAACATTATAGATAATCCAATGATATTAGATGTCATGGAATTGGTCGACTACATTCAGAAGAACATCGTTCCGATATTTTCCATTCAAGCTGTTGAACAAGGCGATAGAATCATTTGGATAGAGGGCGGTGACATCATTGCCGTGCATCGCGAAAGTGCCAAGATTTTGAAAAAAACTCGTGAGATACATGTTAATGAACCAGCTGATTTGGTCATCGTGGGGACTGGTAATTTAGGAATTAATCTTTTTCAAGCTGGGAAGGCCGTGCATGCGGGATGGAATGCAGTAAAACGAGATGGAACTGGGATCATTGTGATCATTGCACCAGTAACAGATGGTGTAGGAAATGAGCGATATGAGATGATCATGCGTGATGTTGTTGGAATGCCAATCCTAGAAGCGTTAAATTACATCATTAGGCATTATTGTTCTCAAGATACCTTCGTGATGGGGAACCATAAGCCAGTTGATCAATTACGGGTTCTTAAGGATGTGAAAGCCATTTATTTTCTTACGGAGTATGAAGCGGATGAACTAGAACGGATATATAGATTCAAGAAGATACCGGTCCGTGATGATGATCCTGATCTTTCTCTTAGGCTGTTCTTAGAAGATTTCATCAAGGAAAAGCAAGATCCGTTGATTTACGTCCTGCCAGATCCGAATTCGTTGGTAGTAGTTGATGTTTAGCCGAAAAAACAAAAGTTAATGAGAATTCGGATTTTCTAGTTCTACTGGTTTATGTTACTTGATCTGTCTTTGGAGGAAATGAAAGTTTTCTTCTCATTTCAAAACAATCATTTGATTTATGGTAAAATTCAACGATCTCTTCGCCATATTTCCAACAAAGCCAGATCTTTTTGCCCTTCCATTTTGCTGGGAAGTGAATGGTAAGGGGGATGGTTCCTACCACGATAACTCCTAATTTCTTGATCATTTTGGTCGTTTGGTTGAATTTCTCTTCTAATTCATCAATTTGAACCCTTCTGATGGTAATTTCCCTAATGTTGATTCCTTTGTCAATTACTCTCGAAATTAGTACTAATCATGTCTGTAGTTGGTCCATGGCAGCAATCATGAGCATTGCTTGGCTAACAAGTTTCTTGATTCTTGGTAATAGGTTGTTGGCTTCTTTTATGGTGAATGATTCTTTCATCGAATTTTGCTCCTCCTAAGGAACTGTCAGTAACGAATGAAGTTGGCTTAATGACATCTGTGGTGTCATTCTTTTTTACGAAGAAAAACAGAAATACTGGTTACTCTTTCAAGGGTTGAAATACAGAGGCTTTGAAGATACCCCCTGCATATTCTTTTTGATATATCAGTTTCATT
>JAJRXH010000738.1 GCA_024276395.1 archaeon | reverse complement strand
CCTCATCAAACACGGCATCAAGAAGGCAAAAATTGCATTTACTCTTTCTGCCAAAAATGGTCGAATAGCAAGTAAAATCACTTGTTTCCTTTAGCCTCTTGTCTTGAGTTAAGAAAAGCAGCTTTTTTTGATCACTAACCAAGATAACTCGAAAATTCAGTTGTTCTAATACATTTAAAATGGCTTCAAGTTGATTAACCGTAATTGCAGGAAGATTATTTTTGGGAACGGCACGAATTGTCATCAAACATCAGTCCCATGGTAAAGATTGCAAACACTCTAAAATCATAGTTTGTTATACCAATTGTGACATATCAGCACAACTATATAAGTGAATCTAATTAACTAAGCATGCCATACAGACAAATGAATCCAGATACGGATTGTCTCTTATCATCTAAGAAATAATATCGAACAGAATGTCAAGTTACCCGTTTTTCTTTCCAGATTCCATGTTACGTTGGAAACCCTTTAAAGGATGGACGAAGGCCATGCGCATGAAGAAAGATTCCATGAATCATACTATCGGTTCATCATAGAGACCATCATCATTCTCACGAAAAACAATGACGATGAGGTGAACCACTTGTCAGATCCGATATTAAAAGTAGAACACATGAGTAAAAATTATGGAAAATTCTTGGCACTAAACGACTTCAACTGTGAAATTCAACCTGGAGTGACTGGACTCCTAGGACCAAATGGGGCTGGGAAAACCACCTTCATTCGATCGTTGTTAGGCATCATTCCCTTTGAAGAAGGGAAAATTCAATTTTTGGAGTGGATTCTTCCAAGGGACTTGATGAAAGCGAGAGATTTCATCGGATACCAGCCAGAGATCGAAACCAAGTTATTAAGGACATCAGCAATCCAGTACGTTACTTTAATCGGGAAGCTTTCCGGATTACCACGACAAGCCGCCATTCAACGCGCTTTTGACGTGCTTCACTACGTCGGACTAGAAGAAGCTCGATATCGTGATTTGATGACTTTTTCCACGGGAATGCTGCAGAGAGTTAAGTTAGCTGCTGCATTGGTTAATGATCCCACCGTTCTCATCCTTGACGAGCCCACCGCTGGAATGGATCCCATGGGAAGGAATCAAATGCTAGAGCTCATCAAGGACTTGGGAAAGAATCATGGAAAGCACGTGATACTATCAACTCACTTGCTACCAGATGTGGAGAGAACATGTGATAATGTCGTGGTCATCGCCAACGGAAAGAACGTATTTCAAGGAAGCATCAAAAATCTCCTTGACTCTCCAGAACAAGAAGTTCCCTATCAACTACAAATAAGTGGTGATCTAAAAGCTTTCATTGACGCTCTAAAGGATCATGGTTTCAAGGCCGAGATAGAGGACACCCATTTCATATCTTGCTGGATTCCACGAGATGATCTGCAATTACAGATCAAAATCTTCAAGATTGCTAAATCTTTGAAAGTGACCATTAGGACATTCAGACCTTATCGAAAGAACTTGGAAGGAATCTTCATAGAATTACTGAAATGAAAAAGGAAGAGAAAAAAGAAAAAAGAAAAAGAGGTGAAAACAATGAATGAACAAGCATCATCTTCATCAACTGGTGACCAACCATTAGATTTCGTGCAAAAATACAGTTATCGAGGATATGAGGGGTTACTTGTCCCGCGCTGGAAAAGGCTACTTTCCTATTCTTGGTTTGAACTAAAAAACACGTGGAATAGATCTACACTAGGAAAAATCCTTCTCATCTTGATTCTCGCGCTAAATTTTCTTAGCATTGTCTTTGCCACCGCTGCTGCAAGTTTCATCCTTCAAAATGCCACATCCGCCCAAAAAAACGAAATCATTCGTAATGCCGTTAATAGCATGGTGGCTAGTTACTTGACCATCGGAAACGTGTTTGCTCCCAGTAACAACCAGTTCACCATGATAAACATCAACCTAGGAATCTTGCTCATTGGATTGTTTGCCATCGCAGGTAGCGGTTTCTTCGCTGATGACAAGCAAGGTAGAGTCATCGAGATGTACTTGACCAAGCTACAACGATGGGAATATGCCATCACGAAAATCGTGTCATTGGCGGTCTATATCTTTCTCTTCACGGCAGGGCCACTTCTTGGACTAGGATTCATTTACTTGCAAGCTTTTGGAGCAAATCACCTTCAATATCTTGATTTTTACACGGGAGTTTTCATTTATTCACTCATCGTCACCTTGCTTCTAACAATGAGCATTCTTGTTTTCTCTTCATTTACTGACAAGCGGGCCTATGCAAGCCTCAGTTTCTTCCTTCTCTATCTCGTGGGAAGCATTTTTGGAATGGTCATTGGGCTTACATCCAACAACGAAGTATTATGGCTCATTTCTCCAGCACAATTCCTATCACTGCTTGCGTATGTCATTCTCGGTGACCAAGAAATCTACGCAACAAGTGGAAGCAGGATTCTCCTCAATGACGGAATTGGACTAGAATCCGTTCACGTTATCGGCTTAGCTGTTGGTATCATCATCGTCGCAACAGTAGTGCTCGCCTATCAAATCTACAGGCTCACAAATCGAGAGTTATAGCTGTTGGATGATAAAGATAGACCGAAGACAAACAACATCCGCCGTATCCAAGAGGT
>JAJRXH010000737.1 GCA_024276395.1 archaeon | reverse complement strand
GGCCATGCAGTAATTCAAGTTGACCTTAGTCAGCTCCTTAGTATTAGCAGTTTAGTTCGATGCTTAGGCCAACCTGACACGCTTGACTCATGTCAGGCGAGTATAATTAACTCGAAAAATACTTTCCATCATTGAAAAGGATGTAAGAAGCATGATGAAAGCCCTCATTCTCAAAGTCCGTTATTTCTCGAAATGATGCGACAAAAAACGCATTGAGGAGCATTATTGTCGCCGTGTTCGGAATCCGTCCCGACAAAAAACAGCAAGGCAGCCTCCTCGTTTCTCGATCCCTCGTCATGTCTCCTCACGTGGACCATCATTGGTGAAAAATCGGACGTGACTCTCAAATAACGGAGTTTGAAAAACAGGGCGCCACTTCCATTAATGCGACTTCTTTCTGGTTCAGAGTATCCCTTGCGCACGTGTGATGGTGTTTCCGACTGCGTCTTGGCTGTAAGAGAGCAATTACGAAAAGGAGCTGCTGTGGTAAAAATCTGTGGCAGTGGAGGCGTGCTGAGTCAGCTGGATCACCCGATCCATCAACAGTTCAACGATGGCGAATTAAGAGTCATCGTGGAAGAAGCAGCACGAGTAAATAAAATCGTGATGTCCCATTGTCATGGTAAACCTGGCATCATGGCTTCCTTGAGAGCTGGCTGTCACACGATTGAGCACGGGACGTATCTGGATGAAGAAGCTGCAGAATTAATGATCACGAAAGGCGCAATCTTGGTTCCCACGCGTTACATCGTAGAAAAACTCTTGGAAGGGGCGGAAAAAACAGGCATTCCAGATTATGCACTGGAAAAATTACGAGCGATAGCGGATAAACACTTCAAGGCAATGAAGCTGGCGATTAGGATGGGCGTGACCATTGCCTTGGGAACAGATATTTTCTCTAGCGGGCCAGAATCTCCAGTTCCTTGGGGAATGAATGCAAGAGAATTAGAATATCTTGTGAAGGCTGGAATGACTACCTTACAAGCGATAGAGACGGCAACTGCCAATGGGCCAAAGACACTAGGGCCGCAAGCTCCAAAATCTGGGATTCTCAAGGAAGGATTTGATGCGGATGTCATTGTAATTAGGAAGAATCCACTAAAGGACATTAGCGTGTTGTTCGATGAGAAAAACATCACGATGGTGTGGAAAGGAGGAGAATTGTGCAAGCATGTCCATGAATGGTGAAGGAAAAAGAAGACGTGAAAATAAATCAAAAGGAAGTTTTCTTATTTTTTATCATTCAGTATCGTGGTATTTTTCGTTTTTCTTGCTGTTACCGAATTCTTATTAAGAGGGATGCTTGAATGACACGTGAATGGATTGGACGTGATTAAATAATGCTAATGAAACTCATTTCATATTATGTTTGGGCTAACAAGCAAATTCTTAACATCACCAAAAGTCTTTCTAATGATGAATTTGAAAAAGAATTCGGTGGATACTTGCGATCAGCGAGAGCAAGAGTGCTGCATCTTGTCGGAGCCACTCAATTATGGATTCATCGCCTGAGAAACGAATTTACATTGTATTCTGACATCATCGCGTCTCTTGATGACCTAGACAGGGATCACTTGCTTGAAACTTGGCAAAAAGTGGATGATGAATTTATTAAAGTGGTGAACGAGTTTTCTGGCCATCATTCTGTTACTTATCGAACTTCTAAGGGTGTTAGTTACACGAATGATGTTCAAGATATTTTTCTTCACGTGGTCAATCACTCCACGTATCACCGTGCTCAATTAATACTACTTCTGAGAAGTTTAGGGCGTGAGGTGGAAGACACGGACTATATTTTCTATATTAGGAAAGGAAAACACGTCACAGGTGAGTAACTTTAAACATGAGGGTAAACAATGCTGTTCACCCGTTCTGGAGGATACTTTTCCTCGTCGTTGCCTCTCCTCTTGCGAGAGATTGATGAACCAAGTTGGTTATTGTTTTCATTAACTCCTTTTTGGTTTTGGGTAATAATTCAAGCACGAAAAAGTGAGACAAGCTGGGACATCACGCGTAGATGCATCCACGCATTTCTGACCCCTCACTTGTGACAAGTTGTCCTTTCCAGAATTTGGTGTGGCATTTCCTAAGACTACCATTCGAGCAGGACCAAAAATGCCAAAAGGAGTGATTTCAGATCAATTAGAAAATGGGTGGCCCGTCGTGGTAACCGTGAGATGGGATGAGAATGGGGTGTCAAGCATCCGTGAACGCCTAAAGAAAAAACTTAGGGAGATTTTCCACTCAGAAAGTGAAGAGCTTAATTTCGGGATCCATCGCGTGATGAATTACAAGAGAAGAGAAATCGATAGATTCATTAATCATAGATTGATGGTGGAGATTCGCAAGCTGGTCCATCACCTTGATGATGGTCAGAATGTTGAAGAGTTAGAAAGATTTGTTTACAATCATTTACTTACTTTCTTCTCTAGATATCATCAAGGAGGGGATTTCATCAGTCAGAGGCGATATGGCAAGAAAGAGAAATACGTGATTCCCTATAATGGTGAAGAAGTCTTTTTTTACTGGACAAGTAAGGATCAATATTACATCAAGACTACCGAGTTTTTCTGGAAATATAGTTTCTGGATACAGCAAGTGATCATTAATTTTCGTCTAGTGGCAGCAGAAGAGGAAAAAGGAAACGTCAAGGCTCCAGAAAAAAAATTTTTCATCTTGCATCAAAATACTCACGAGATTGATGAAGACCAGCAGAAAATAACCGTTTACTTTGAATATAGGGCACTAACTAAGGATGAACGAAAAAGATTGGGACAACAAAAAGTCCAAGAGAAAATAAACGAGGAGACATTTCAAGTTTTAAAAAATAGCCTTTCTAAAATTAAATGGGCAAAAAAACTATTTGAAAGAGTTGATGACGGAAAAAGCCTTCTTGAGCGTCACCTTTTCAAGTATACGAAAAGAAATTCTGAGGATTATTTCATTCACAAGGATTTGAGAGAATTTCTGGTTAGGGAACTTGATCATTACATCACGGTCGATTTCTTAGGATTCGATGATTTTTGGACAGTGGAAAATGAAGTTCACCTTGATGAATTACGAATGAAGGCTCAAGCAGCTGGTATTTTTAGAAAAATTGCCATGCAAATCATTGAAGTCTTGAGCCAAATTGAAAATTTTCAGAAAAAACTTTGGGAGAAGAAAAAACTCGTACTGACAACGCATTACTTGATCACCCTAGATAGAATCGAGAATTTAGCTGGAAGGGAGTTTTTAGAGCAAATTCTAAGCGAAATCTTGGAGAACGAGGAACAAGTTAAGGAATGGGAGGAATTATTAGGTCTGGAAGTCAAAAACGTGGAAGACTTGATGCAACATCATCCTGGTAATCAGAAGGTCTGGAAATCCTTGGCTTTAGACACTAGGTATTTTGATGAAGAGTTCAAGTGGAACTTATTGACAGCTTTGAGCAAAAATAATGACTTGGATGCCCTTTTAGACGGTATTTTGATAAAAAGTGAAAACTGGCAAGCCTTGAACTTGCTTTCGAACAAGTATCAAGGTCGAGTACAGACCATCTACATCGATCCTCCCTACAATTCACCGTCAAGCGAAATTCTCTACAAGAATGACTACAAGCACTCCTCTTGGCTTACCTTGATGGAAAATAGACTTGAAATAGCAAAAAGATTCCTGCGAGAAGACGGCGTTCTGATTGTTGCCATTGATGAGCATGAACAAGAACGGTTAGGGATGCTTCTTGACGAATTATTTCATGCTTGGGAACGCACTTTAATCACGGTAATGCATAATCCTCGTGGACAACAAGGTAAAAATTTCTCG
>JAJRXH010000736.1 GCA_024276395.1 archaeon | reverse complement strand
TGGAGAATTTCTTCTGTTGGTTGGTATGCTTCGATTGCTGCGTGTTGGATGGGCGCTGGCACGCATGACCACGTTTCACTGGCTATGGAGTTTAATGCGTTCATGAGAGGTTCTTGATGTTCTGGAATGAGTGCCACTCCAACGCGATAACCTCCCAATGATCGATCCTTGGAAAGGCCACTGAAAATTATCGTTCCCTCTGGATAATACTTGGCAATGCTCTGATGTGACACGTCACCGTAAGTAATTAATCCGTAAATTTCGTCTGAAAGGATAATCACATCATGTTCACGGCAGATTTCTGCTATTTCTTTCAGCGTTCGTTCATCGTACATTTGTGCAGTCGGATTGCAAGGAGAATTGAGGATGAGAAGTTTCTGAGAAGTGGCTTTGATTGGCTTGCTTTCTAAAACATCTTTTAGTGCAGAAGGTTGAAGGAGGTAGGATTGCTCCCGGGTGGTATGGATGTAATGAACGGGACGGCCGGCAATTCGGGCTTGATGTGGATAACTTACCCAACAGGGTGTAGGTAAGATTAATGGACCGTCTAATGATAAAAGGACTCCAAAGAGTAAAGACTTGCTACCAGGACCGATGATGATTTCATTAGGATCATAATGGAGGTCAAACACTCGTGAAAAAAAAAGAGAGATATTTTTACGGAGTTCTCGTAGCCCTTGACTTGGGAGGTAAGATTTTTCATCAGAATGGTAGCATAAGGTTTTAGCGATCTTCGGAAAGACGGGAAAAGGGGATTCACCAAATCCAAGGTGATATACCTCGCCGTGTCGTGCTCTCATTTCAATGACCAATTCATTAATGGACAAGGTTGCTGACTGTTTCAAGTGCTTCACGATGGAAGGAATGCTAAATTCTTTCAGTACCATGATGTGTTCGCTCCCTTTCTTTGATGATCTTTTAATTGAACTGGTCATAATGGCTGGTTTATTTGCTTTATTTACCTTGATACGATTAATCTTCACTTTTTGGTTCTAATATTAGATGGAAAAAGATAAAAAAACGAGAAAATTTCAAGTATTTCTCGACTTACTCCTTTGTTTATGAAAGTAAACGACAATGGAACACTTGCTTTTCCTTCGCGTGCTAGTAATCTTCTCCAAGGTATGCTTCAATCACGTCCCGATTATTCTTGATGTATTCAGGTGGACCGGAGGCAATGACTTTTCCACTGGCCATGACAAAAATCTCGTCAGAATAATTGAAGACTACGTTCATATCGTGTTCTATGAGAAAAATCGTTGCGACTTTCCTAAGTTCCATGATTTTATCCATAATTTTCAAGCCTAGAGAAGGATTAATGCCAGCCAGAGGTTCATCAAGCAAAATTAACGATGGAACGGTCATGAGAATTCTGGCCAAGGCGACTAGTTTTAATTGTCCACCAGAGAGCTCACTTGCCAAATGATCACGGATGTGGGAAATCTCTAAAAATTCCATAATTTCCAAGGCTTTGAGCACGCTTGCTCGTTCTTCTTCTTCAATTTTTCTTCTATTGAAAAACACGTTGAGCAAGGAGTCACCAGTCT